>ONYN01000066.1 GCA_900322085.1 uncultured Eubacteriales bacterium
AATCTCCTCGTCCTTGATGTTGTCGCAAACCAGAGTTGCGTTGGAGATGATGCCGCCTTCGATGAGCTTCTGGAGACCGACCAGCTGACAGAGCTTGCTCTTGAGGTTGAGCTTGTCGCCCTCGTCTGTTACCAGATAAATGTTGCCCTGGCATTTGTCAATGATTGCAAGAAATTCATTAACGTCTACATTGCTAAGTGACCATACTGTACTCATGATAAAATCATCCTTTCAAATAAATGACCTTTTGAACAATTGCTGATTACAGGTTTAGTCTGCGTGTCGCATTTGCCGAAGGACTTCTGTCAATCCCTCTGGCAATTGCTCCCTTCGCAATCACCACTGTCATTATACCACATTCTCCGTCAATGTCAACAGTTTTGAAGTATTTTTTTCGTCAGGTAAACCAAAGAAAAGTGACCTCTGTAAAATAAAATCGCATTTTTTGTGCATTTTGCACTCGTGTTTTTCATTTTCCCTCTTAATTCGAATGAAAAAAGCCGCATAGGTTGTGAGTAATCTCCCAAATCCAAAACCAATCTTATTTGATTTTGTGCAACAAATCTTTTTGGCAAAATGAATTTTTTACATGCCCAAACCGCGAAAAAATGCAATTTAATTCAAGAAATCATCAATAACTCTTGAACAGACGGCAATTTTGTGCTATTCTATAATAGCGGCGGATATCAAAAACCGCAGCCTGCAATTCAACACGACATCCCGCTTTCACCCCTATTATAATATAAAAAATCTCAATAGTACATACCTTTTGAGATTTTTGTCATTAATTCCAAAAGCTGGCTGTGACAATGGGGCGTATTGCACCTATACGCGGGATATCGACATGATTGCAATTCATATAAACAGCGGGACTGCTATCATATCATTCTTGCCGTACACGGCAAAAGAAAGGAACGATTGTATTGAACAAGTTACGTAAATTTTTGAAATTCAACATGAGCCACATGGCATGTCTTTTCATCAGCATGATCATGCTGGTGGTCGCCGTGGTCTACGTTGCGCTGCCGTGGCTTATTGATTTTTACATCGAAAACACCACGATAGAAGTATCTCCCAACACCCAGAAAGTCATGATCTCTATGCTGTACTGCATCGGTGTGCCGACATTCATCACACTGGCGATGGCCTGGCTGCTCACAATGAACATCAGCAGAGGCAAGTCGTTTATAATGAAAAATGTGACTTATCTGAGGGTGGTCAGCATATGCAGCGTGGTTATTGCCGTGATGGTGCTGTTTTTCTCGACGTTTCTCACATCGTTCTTCCCCATTATCATAACGGTTATTTTCCTGATGCTGGCTCTGTTATCCGCGGTATTCGCCAATCTGTTTCAGACAGCTATCAAGTACAAAGAAGAAAACGACCTGACGGTCTGAGTAAGGAGGATATACCTTGCCTATTATTGTTAACCTGGACGTAATGATGGCCAAGAGGAAAGTCGGAGCTTCCGAGCTTGCCTCCCGTGTGGGCATCACACTGTCTAATCTTTCCATATTAAAAAACAACAGGGCAAAAGCCATTCGATTTTCCACCCTGCTCGCCATCTGTAAGGAGCTTAACTGTCAGCCCGGCGATATTCTGGAGTACGTTCCCGGCGACGAGGACGACGAGCAAAACAACGAATAATCCGGAGGTGCCAAACAGACATGACTTTTTCGCCATATTTCATTATAATAGCAATCGGCTGTTTTGCGGGAGCGGCACTGATGTTCACCCGCTTCCGCGATCAGGCCGCCGTCACTTATCCCACCGGCATACTGCTGATTCTGGGCGGAATATACCTGCTCTGCCGGGAGTTTATCAATGGCTTTGCCGAAAGTCAGGCAAGCTCATGGGCTGCCCGCGGCGTGCTGGTGGTATTTCTGATTTATCTGTTGCTGAGCTGGAACAACCTCAAGGCGGAACGAAACGCCGAATTCGACGCGCCCGATAACGGCGAAGAGATATCTCAAAATGCAAATCGGACAGAGTGCGATCATTTAAATGAAAAGAATGACATATCATAAATAAACAATCGGAAGTGCCTGACAAATCATGAAAGATCAGACACTTCCGATTGTTTGCTCGATTTATTCACATAAGCAAAATTGGGAGGTAAATAAAAAAATGCTTCACAGCTTTTTGATCGTACTCGGACAGACGCTTTCGCTCTTTATCATGATAGCCGTCGGCTTCGGTATGTACAAGGCGAAACGGATCACCGACACCGGCGCCGCTCAGATGACCGATCTGCTGCTTTACGCCGTGACACCCTGCGTGGTGATCAACGCCTTCAACCGCCAGTTTGACCCGCACACGGCACTTTCAATCGCCATTTTCGCGGGGGTCGGTGCGGTATTTATGACGCTGAGTATTATCATAGGCCGCGTCGTTTACCGCAAAGGCGAGGAAAATGCCCGCACCGTGCAGCAATTCGCGGCGGCCTTTTCCAACTGCGGATTTATGGGAATTCCGCTTGCGGGAGCGGTATGCGGAGAAATGGGCACGCTTTACGCTTCCATATTTGTGGTGCTGTTCAACCTCTTCCAATGGACATACGGATTTGCCATGATGTCGGGCGAAAAACTCTCGCTCAGAAAGGCATTTATCAACCCATGCGTCATGGGACTTGCGGCGGGACTTCCGATATTCCTGCTGTCGGTCAACATTCCCTCCCCCGTAGAGAACGCAGTTTCAATGCTTGCGGCGCTCAATTCTCCGCTGGCAATGATCGTCATCGGCACACACCTTGCCAAAGCCGATTTAATCAGTACTCTCAAGGACACACGCTGTTATTTCGCCTCACTGCTCAGGCTGGTGCTGATGCCGGCGGTGATAATGCCAATCATCATAGCCATTCCGTGGCTCGACAACCATCAGACTATCACATTGTCCGTCATGTTCGGCGCGCCTGTTGCGGCCTCCTGCGCACTTTTCGCCACCAAGTTCAGGCGGGATTCGACACTTGCCAGCCGATTGGTAGCAATGTCTACCCTCTTTTCAATGGCTACACTGCCTGTTCTCGTATCGGTCGTCAAGACGGTAATTGAATAATATTTTGAGCCTGTTTAGAGCCTCGGCGTGTGTGGAGAGGTATCTAAACAGGCTCTTACGCTCTGTATGGATTCATCCGCTCAGAGTTCTTTTTTTCTGTAGATGCTTATGCTCAGCAGAAGCGACAGGGCATAAACTATAGCGGCTAGTGCTGCCACACCGATTTCCGCCGCTATCATCTTTGCGAGTGACAAAGAACTGATCTTATCTATCACATCAACCAGTTCGGAGGACGGGCCTTCTTCTCTGCCAGAGAGGAGCATACTCAGCGCGAAGAACAGTATGGACGGAAGGAGAAAAACAACCATTACGATAATTCGGCTCTTCTGCACGCCGAATTTGTAGATAATGGGATTCATGATTGATATATATACCAGCGAGACGATAATCGGAACAATATATCCCGCCACTCCGGCCGGATTGCCGCCAAATGCGGCAAAAATCATATCGCCGACAATCACAACAAAGGTCGTAAAGCAAATGACCAACAAATTCACGATATAACGGGATAAGACGATCTGACCCCTGCTCACCGGGAACGACGCGCCGAACTGATCCCAGCCGCACTGCTCGTCATACCCCGCACAGGAAAGTGGCACCATAATGTTGATCACCAATGCCATTATTGAGAGATACATCATTCCTCCGCTGGCATCTTTCATGCTCATAAAGCCAAGGAAAAGATAAAACACCATAAGCACTCCCATTGTAAGCGCCACCTGTTTAAGCCCCAGCAAATCCTTTGTAATCAAGCCTTTCATAATTGACAGACCCCTTTCTAAATGTACATCCAATTATAAATCCTTCATATCTTCATTCTTAATAATCATCAGCATGATGTCCTCAATGCCGGCTTTTGCCGAGACAAAGCCTTCCGGTACCTTGTCGGAAACCATGAGCAGCTCCGCTCCGAAGGTATTCGTGCGCTTGCCAATGATGTCGGCGGCGTTGACAGAATCAAGCTCCTCGTTGCCGCATTTGACGATGCGGTATTTCTCCATGAGCACATCCTTTTCCTCGCAAAATACAATTCGACCGTTGTTGATGAATGTTACGTAATCGGCGGCCTTCTCAATATCGCTGATGATATGAGACGACGCGAGAATGGTGTGTTCCTCGTCCTGAATGAATGTAAGGAAAATGTCCAGAATCTCGTCCCGTACAACAGGATCAATGCCGCTGGTCGCTTCGTCGAGAATCAGCAGCTTCGGGTGGTGTGCCAGAGCCGCCGCAAGTGACAGCTTCATCTTCATGCCGCGTGAGAATTCCTTGATTTTCTTTTTAAGCGGCAGTTTGAATTGCGAGATGTATTTTTCATACAATGCGTCATCCCAGTCTTTGTAGACGCCCTTCAGCACTGTGCGAACGTCTGCCGCCGTGAATATCTGCGGAAATTTGAGTTCGTCAAACACCACTCCGATTTCCTCTCGTGCTGTGGGATTTTGATTGCTCTGACCGTTGACAGTAATCTCTCCGCGGTCGGTTGCGATGAGGTCGAGGATCGACTTGATCATGGTGGATTTTCCCGCGCCGTTGGAGCCAACCAGCCCCATAATACAGCCCCTCGGTATTTCCAGTGAATCAATTGATAGCGTAAAGTCGTTGTAGGTCTTTACAAGATTTTTTATTTCAATAGCGTTTGTCATCTTTTCACCTGTCGTCTTTCCATTCTCATTTGGTTAAATTTCAGTTTTCATCATAAATCATTCCGAGCGTTTCCACAAGCTCTTCTTTGGAAATGCCCGCCGATTTTGCTGCGTCCACAGCCTGCTGCAAATGCTCTTCCGCCATCCGCAGATGCTCTTCCCTGATGAATTCGGTGTTCACGCCTGAGACAAAGCTTCCCTTGCCCGCCACTGTTTCAATGAATCCGCCACGTTCCAGCTCTTCATATGCCCTCTTGGTGGTGATAACACTGATTCGCAGTTCCTTGGCGAGAAAACGCATGGATGGCAGGGCATCACCCGGCTTAAGTTCCCCGCTGATGATAAGGTTTTTTATGCCGGCTGTTATCTGCTCATAAATCGGCCTTGGGTCTGAATTGGAAATAATGATTTTCAATCTGCACATACCTCCCTTCACAGCGATTGGAAGACAGCTGTGTATACCCGCTTCAATCATCTATACCGTATATATTCATTATATACAGTATAACATAAATGTCAATAGGTTTTTACATTTTTTTAAAAGAAAAGCGAAAAAAAAATCGGCTCCCTGCCGATTTTATTCGACAAAGAGCCGGATTCTTTTCTGCTTAGTGAATGTTTAGAATGATTGGGTGCTTTGCTTACCGGTTGGTTACATGGCAATCGCAAGCAACCGGCTTCTTTCAAGCTCCAAAGCGTTGAGTGAATCCTTCAACTCGGCGATACGTGTCTGGATATAATCCTTAACGGCGTCACTGGCCGTAGACAGATTCCCGGAAAGCGCCTTGTATTCCTCGTTGACAGCAATAAGCTGAGCGTCGATCTGCAAGATGCGCTCTCGCTGGGAATGATTACGTATGACCGCGAAGTTGCCTGTCTGGTTGTCGCAAGAGAGATATGGCGATTCAACGCCGTTGTATTCTCCGCTTCTTACGCAGTTGGGAGCGTCGGTAAATGTGATACCGTAGTTGTTATACATAATCATACCTCCAATTGGTGAATTTGTCATTCCTTGCCTTTGCAGAATAAATACTGGTACATAAAAGCTATTGGCCGCGAATTCCGCTTTTCCGCCTGCCGTACGGTTACATTGCGTTTTGCGGACACTCCGCAGCAGTCTCAATAAATCTACTCAAATCTCTCTCTAAATATGACTAAAAGTCAAAAATCTTAATCTGCAATGTAAAACGGTTACTTGGGCTGACAGGAACCGTCCCATGACGCTAAGCAAGTCAATCGTCACAGGCAGGTGCCAAAATTAAGCACAAATTCCACAAAAACAATAAACAACTCCTATTCATATTATACCACGGGTTTCTCTTCAACTATGTATAAAATATTAATAAACAATTAACTTTTGTCACAATATACAATTTTGTGCAAATCGTTTTTGCCATTACGAAATACTCACAAAATTATCATGTTGATTTGCAGCATAAATTAAACAGTTTTCGACTAAAAAACAAAATCCGCAAAAAAATCCCTCTCTTCCAGCATAAGGATGTGGAAAAGAGGGATTTGAAACCTATTTACTTTTTGAACGCGGCATAGAATTCTCCATCGTATTTGATCGGAATTTCATATGTCACGCCCTTGTCATCACCATCAGAAAGCAACTGCAAATGGATGTAATAGGGCTCCACATCGGAATAATCATAGGACTCCATCACATTCAGGTCATTTTCATCATCTGAAAATTCAATATATTTCTGACGGACGGCTTCATAATATGTCTGATAGTCATCGCCCTCATGCTGATAATCAAAAGCATATCCGTAGGCGTGCTTGATCACAAACACATTGCCATAATCCGAGGACTGCATACCGCTGTTCTTATCTGAACCCAGACTCACCGTGACATTCTCAATCAGCAGTGCCTCCTCCACTCCGAGACAATGAGTGAAATCATATCCGGAAGGTGCATACGCCTTGCCGTCGATGGAATTGACAACAACTACGGTGTAATCGTATGTCAGGGCATAGCTCCCGCTGCCCTCTTCCGTGTGAATGCTGCCTTCTTCCACTCTGGAAAAGGTTGCGGAATAAATGCCTTCTTTTCCCTTCTGCTTTTCTTTCACCCAACTGAGCTCTTCTTTGTTAAGTTCAGCGTCATCAAGCGTGAGTACTTCCAGATCGACGTAATCTGACGCCTGTCTGAAAGATTCAAGGGCGGTCCGGGCTTTTTCGTAATACACTTCGTCTGACAAATGGCTCTCACTGTACGTTGTATATGAACGCACCCCCAAAAAGCCAACAATCATAAAAAATACAAAAGCCAGCGGAAGTGCCAGAATGGCAGCAATTGCCACGCCCAGTCCCTTAGTCTGAGGCTTCATGACCATAGGCGGCAAAAAGGGCTGTCCAGTCGTGACTTCGCTGCCGCACTGAGGGCAAAGATTCCATTCGGGTCGAAGCGCCGTGCCGCAGTGTGAGCAGTTTGCGCTGAGCTTCTGTCCGCAGTTTGGACATGAAACGAATCCCTGCTGCACCTCATTGCCGCATTGCGGACAAATCAGCTTGAAGTGGTCTCTTCTCACCACCAGATATACGATAAGTCCGATAAATCCCGGGGCGAATACCGCAAGCAGCGTCCAGAGCAGCGGCTCCATACCTCTCGCCTTTGCGTCACGGTAAACGAAAATAGCAAGCAGTATGGGAATCGCTGTGCAGATAATGATCATCAGTATGAACAACGGCACTAATACAATTGTAGACGACATAACATAATCTCCCTTCTTTAATCCCTGTAACCGCAGAACGGACAGAACACATGTTCCTTGGGTATCCTATTTCCGCAGGAAGGACAATTAACATCCGTGATGATCGGCTGAATATTCAGCAAAAACAACACCAGTCCGACAACCCATGTAAAAAAAGCAATAACCGCCCAACCAATGGCATTCATTCCCCTGTGGGAGGCACTTATACCGATTGGTATGGCAAAACTTAGCGATATTGCTATCATTACAACGGCTAAAAATAAAAACGAAATGAACGACACACCTACGCCCGATGTCATAAAACCTACTCCTTTCACTTATTCTGTACAAAAATCTCATTCTTTTCTCGTATCAGCAGTACACCACCAATCATATACCCAAGCAGAACCGTCAGCGCTATAGCGATGAATGTGCCGCCCAATTTTTCCGATACGCATACAATAGCCTCTCGGAACGAGAAGATGATTTCCCTTGTTCGGCTGTCGCTGCGGGCGATCAAGTCGGGCAGCATAAATCTGAAAAACACCGCCGTGAAAACAGCCGTCGATATGACCGAGACAAACGCCGCGATCGTGACAATCTCCAGCTGAATACGGCTTCTGCGCCGTTCCTCTTCCATGGCAAGACCGAATATGTTTACGACCGGCGGTTTTCCTTGTACATTTTCATCTTCTCTGAGCGACAGCAGCATTTCGTCAAGCTGCGCGTCGGAAATCTTTTCTTTTTTTTCTGAAACGTTTGAAAAACTCATGGCGACAGTTCTCCTTTCAGCAGTTCTCTGGCCCTGTGCAGGCGGTATTTAACCGTGCCCTCGGGGATCTTCAGGACATGAGACAGTTCTTTAACATTATAACCTCTGAAATAGTGCAGGATGATTGCCGTGCGGTATTTTTCGGGAAGCCTGCGCACTGCCTCCCACAGCTGGAAATTTTCCTTGTCTTCATCAGCGGCTATCGAATTAACCGCGCTGTCCTTCTCCTGATTGGTAGGAAAATCGGCTATCAGCTTCTCCCATCTGTTGCGTCTCAGGCTGTCACGGTAGCAATTAACGCATATTGCAGTAAGCCAATGTTCAAAGGGAAGTGCGTCATCATACCTATCCCATTTGCAATACACTCTCAGCCACGTTTCCTGATAGAGGTCTTCGGCGTCGTATTGATTGCCGCACAGCTTGATGCACAGGCCGTAAAGCCGTCTGCCGTGCAGCGCAATTTTTTTATCCAAATCTTCAGGCACGTCCGCTCACTTCCCTCCCCCATCTTTTCCTACATTAACATATACGCACAAAAATAGCAACAGGTTGGGCTGTATTAAAAAAATATAAGAGCCTGCTGACGTATCTCTCCACGCACGTCCTGCCGCTGCCAAGGCAGCTGGCATCTCTTTCCGCCATTTTTTGTCAAAATCCA
>ONYN01000073.1 GCA_900322085.1 uncultured Eubacteriales bacterium
GCGGCTGTGAAAACCTCAAAGCCCTGCTTCTCAGCCTTAGCCCAGGACTTGCTGCCCTCGTAAAGACCGATGATGACGTTGCAGCCGGACTCCTTAAGGTTGAGTGCGTGAGCGTGACCCTGGCTGCCGTAGCCGATGATGGCGATGGTCTTTCCGTTGAGCATGGAAAGGTTACAGTCTTCCTGATGGAAAAGTCTTGCTTCTGACATAGTTAGTTCCTCCAAAACAAAATTTAATTGACAGCTCATCAAAGCTGTCTGTCGGAAAATATACGGAATTTCCGTGTGTTGTGTCCAGTATATACCATTGTCAAGGGGGTTGTCAATCAATGTTTGGGGAAATTCCGTCAACTAAAGGTTGATACAGCTGTCAATCAATCGACGTCAAAATCAATTGACACGCTGCCTGACGCAACGCTGTGCATGTGCTTTTTGACCACATTGCAGTGATATTCGTCCTGCTGATACGCTTCGAGGGCATTCATATCGTCCAGCAGCACTTCAAGGGCAATATCGTATGAACGGGGTGAATGGAGATTGTCAATTCCCACGGTAATGCCGCGCAGCAGGTCGACCTTGCCGTCCATCGAGCGAAGAATGCCGGCTGTTTTCTCGCAGTTTTCGGGGCTGTTGTCGCTGAGCTTGAAAAGAACTATGTGTTTGATCATTTTTTATTTACCGCCTTTTATCCGGATTTTTTGGGTAACACTATTATAATACAATCATGCGCTTATGTCAAACAAATAAAAAAATCACGCATGATGTTCTTCAGATGAAATCATGCGTGAAAAAATCAGTATTGCTCGTTGAAAATCCGTGCGCTGACGCGTCTGCCCATAATTCTGGTTTTGCAGAGAGTGTTTATCACAAGCTCCGCGGCCTCCTGAGGAACGTCAAATGTGGAATATTTGTCGCTTATCTCAATTCTGCCTATGCTGCGTCCGGGAAGACCGGTTTCGTTAGCCACGGCGCCGACGATGTGTCCGGGCTTGATACCGGCGGCAGAGCCAAGGTTTATGTATATTTTGATCATGTTGCGGTCGCGGTCGCCAAAGCGTCTGCTTTTTCTGACGTCGCGGAATTCTCTGCGGTCGCCGCCGCGTTCGGAGTTACGGCTGCATTTGCGCTCGTGACCTGCGAAGGCGAAATCGTCCGCTTCCGATGGCATTGAAGTTCTGCCGTCCGAAGTCATTTCGGATTTGAGCAATGCCGCCGCTATTTCGATTGCCGAAAATCCCTCGTCGGCAAGCTGCTCGACCATTTGTATATATTCGCCCAGATCTTCGTTTTCCACGGCGGCGCAGACCTTCTTTGCAAAGCGGAGCCTGCGGCATTCCATGACCTGAGCGCTTGTGGGAATGGTTCCCTTGGTTATCTCGGAGCGGGTGTATTTCATTATGCCGCGAAGCTCCGCCATTTCGTGCGAACCTGTTACAAAGGTAAAGGCAAGTCCGGATTTGCCTGCCCGACCGGTACGTCCGATGCGGTGGACGTAATATTCCACGTCCTGCGGAATGTCGTAATTGAAGACCGCGCCGATTCCGCTGATGTCAATCCCTCTGGCCGCCACATCGGTGGCAATCAGAATGTCGACCTTGCCGCTGCGGAAGGTATTCATCACATGATCGCGCGCCTGCTGCTTCATGTCACCGTGAAGTCCTTCGGCGACATATCCGCGCTGCTGCATGGCGCTGACCAGCTCGTCCACCTGTTTTTTGGTGTTGCAGAATATCATTGCGGGTTCCGGGTGATAAACGTCCATCAGGCGGCTGAGGGCTTCTATCTTGTGACTGTGGGGAATATTGTAATAATACTGATCAATCTCGCGGACGGTAAGTTCCTTCCTCACCACGCGGATCAATTCGGGCTCCTTCTGATAGAGCTTGGTGATTTCCATAATTTCGGGTGACATGGTTGCCGAGAACAGCACCGTCTGTCTCTCCTGAGGCACATCTGCAAATATGGTTTCGATATCCTCGCGGAAGCCCATGGAAAGCATTTCGTCGGCTTCGTCGAGAATGGCGACCTTGATATTTCCAAGCCGGAGGGTATGCCTGCGCATATGGTCCATGATTCTGCCCGGTGTGCCGACCACAATCTGCACGCCCATGCGCAGCTGTCTGATCTGGCGTTCGATGTCCTGTCCGCCGTAGACCGCCGCGGTGTGAATCCAGTCAATATGCCGCGTCAGCTTCCGTATCTCCTCGCACGCCTGGATAGCAAGTTCGCGGGTGGGACAGAGAATAAGCACCTGTACGCCCTTTTCACGGTCGGCAAGCAGTCTTTCAATAGCGGGGATGGCAAATGCCGCGGTTTTACCTGTGCCGGTCTGAGACTGACCAATTACATCTCTGCCGCTGAGGAGCGGGGGAATGGCGGCTGTCTGTATAGGGGTGGCTTCCTCGTAGCCTATGTCGTCAATGGCCCGTAAAATTGGTTCGGACAGACCGAAATCCGAAAAAGGTATTGTCTGCATAATAGTAAACTCCCTCTGAAAATGACCAAGTGCTGAATTATCCAAATCGTAAAAAACAGCGCACATGATTTGTATAATTTAATTATAATATATGTTTCGTCACATTGCAAATTAAATTATCAAAAAGGACAAAAAAACCCGATTTTTACCAAAAGCAGAGATTATTCATCAAAAAATATGGATATATTATGAGTGCTCGCCGGTACTTGACAAATCGGATTTTCTGATATAGCATATTAGATATGGCATATAAAATTAATAACAAACGGATTAAAGGACAGTGTAATGACAGCATGAATTTTGCAGCGCGATTTTTCGGACATCTCCACACCATCAATAAGCACCGCCGCAAGGTGATAGCCAATTGCTTCCGGGCGGGAATCCCGTGGCGGGGACTTATGCACGATCTGAGCAAATACAGCCCCACCGAATTCTGGAACGGCGTGAAGTATTTTCAAGGCATGCGCAGCCCGAATGAAGCGGAGCGGGAGGACATAGGGTATTCCCGCGCGTGGATGCACCACAAGGGACGCAATCGGCATCACTTTGAATTCTGGACGGATTACGACCCAGTGACAAGGCTTTGTTCACCGGTAAAAATGCCGGTGGTATTTGTCGCGGAGATGTTCTGTGACCGTATGGCGGCGAGCAAAACCTACATGAAAAAGAATTATACGGATGCGGCGCCGCTGCAATATTTTCTTAAGGGAAAGCACAGACGCATCATACACCCCGAAACCTCGGATTTGCTCGAGGGATGGCTCACGCTGCTGTCCGAGCAGGGAGAAGAGGCTGTTTTTGCCGAGATTCGCAGAGAGCTTCGTGAGGCACGACGGAAGAAATCGTAGAAAAATAAAATCAGCACCGCACAAAGTTGCGCCCGGCGAAACTTTGTGCGGTGCTGATTGATTTTAGTGGGAATGCTGACCTCTTGTGCCGCGCTGGCTGTTGGGATTGGTGTATTCGATGCCCAGGGCGTTGGCAACCGCGTCAATAATGCCGTTGCTGCTCATGGTGGCGCCGCTTACGGTGTCGACACTGAGCGACTGGCTGCCGATGATTTCACTTATCACGGTATTTTGGGCGCTGTTCATATACTTTGCGTCTTCATTCGAGCTTTCCACGGTGATGGAAGTGACCTTGCCGTTTTTGACCTTCACGGTGACTTCGATATTGCCGTTTCTGCCCTGACCGGTGCCACTGAAGGTGCCGTCGGTCAGATTTTTGAAATCAAGGCTTGCGTTCTGACTGGAATTCTGATTGGAATTATAGTCGTCGCTCCGGGTGGGTTCGGTGTTGGAATTCTGATTGTTGCCCGGCTTTTGTCTGCTGCCGTTGTGACTGCCATTGTCACTGCCGGGGCGGTTCTTTTTTCTTTGTCCATTGGTTCCCTCGCCGCCGTTATTGTCGGAGCCTTTGCCATGTTGCTGCATGCCGCCCTGTTGTCTGTCGCCGTGTTCATGCATGCCGCCCTGTTCTCCTGAAAAGCTGTCGTTCTGTTCGGACTGCGCGGGAGTCACGCCGAGGGCGTTGGCGACAGCCTGAATGATTCCGCGGCTGCTGTAGGTCGCTCCGCTGACGGTCTGGACATCGACAGTCTGACCGGAGATGATTTCGCTGATGACGGTATCCTTTGCTCTGTTGAAAAAGTCGTCGTCGTCGCGGTAGCTTTCCACAGTGATCGAGGATATTACGCCGCCCGAAACCACTACCTGCACCTTGACTTCGCCGCGGTATCCCTGTGCGCTGCCCTCATAGGTGCCGTCAATATACTGCCCCTGGGACGCGGAGGTAATTCCCGTCACGTCTGCAATGGGGGATTTAACGGTGACTGTGCCGAGTTTGTACACGCCGGCGATGGCAATGGCCGCCGCACTTCCGGCGACCGCTTCACGGGGAGAGGTGTAAAGAGCCTTTGTGCCGCATTTTTCAATGCAGCGGAAGCAGTCGATACATTCGGAGGATTTTATACTGCTGGAGGCGTTTGCATAGCTGTCGGAGGAAACATTGACGCCCATCGGACATTCCGCGTCGCAGCGTCCGCAGCCGACGCATTTGCCGTTGCTCTTGACCTTGAAGAGACGCTGGCGTGAAATGAGGGAGAATACCCCGCCAAGCGGACAGAAGTATCGGCAAAAGCCGCGTTCAACGACCAGCGAAAAGAGCATGACGGCTATGAGCAATTGTCCGCCGACCGACATCCAGCCGCTAAGGTCGCTCCACCCCTTGTAATTGCTGTACTGACCGAATACGCTCCACGGGCTGATGAAATCATAGGAAATGCTGAACGTCCACAGAAGAAACAGCACTGCCAGCACAGCGTATTTTGCTTTTCTCATGATTCTGTCTGCTTCCGGGGATATCTTAAGCTGTGTGATTTTCAGCTTTTTGGCAATGAAGCTGATCAGCTCCTGCATTCCGCCGAAGGCGCAGAGATAGCCGCAGAAGAATCTGCCCCAGAGCGCTGTAATGGGGATGACCGCGAGCAGTGTGATAAGCGGCGCGCCCATTGCCGACCACGTGAAGTTCCCCGCCAGAATTGCCTGCCACAGCCCCTTGAAGGAGCCAAGAGCCAGAATGAAGAGTCCGGGCATAAGCACAAAGCCCGCGATCTGGATCAAATGTCTTGCGGTCTGCGTTATGCTCAGTGATTTTTGATTTGTCCTTTTGTTTTGTACAGATGGTACAGATTGTACAGCGACAACCAACTGTTTTGTTTCCATAATGGATCACTCCTGTGTTATATAATTTGTACTCGTGATGTAAGACCTTGTGTTGCGAGTATTTCACCGTTTGTTCTTACGAAAAAACCGTCTAGCCCCAGCGAGTCAAGCAATTCTATGCCGCGTTCGATGCCTAGAACCACGCACGCCGTTGCGACGGCGTCGGCGGCGGCGCCGTCGATTCCCACTGCCGTGACCGAAGCCACATCGGTTTGGGCGGGCTTTCCGGCAGCCGGGTCGTATATGTGACTTCCGCGTTCGTAAAGCCCCGATGTGACTACGGCTTCCTCCGTGCTGCCGAGCACCGCGATGATTTTTCCGGGGTCAAAGGGATTGCGTATGCCTACCCGGCGGCTCGGACCGATATTTCTGACCGTTCCACCCAGATTGATGCAGGCGCAGGTGACCGAGTGACGCTTCAATATGGAGACCACGCGGTCGACGGCGTATCCCTTGGCGATGCCGCCCAGGTGGATGGCCTGTCGCTTGTGTCTGAGCCTGACCGACATGTCTTCAGGATGCAGCACTATATCGCGGTAATCTACCCTTGCTTTGACCCTGCCTGGCTGGGTCAGCGGCATGGTGGTGATGTCAAACGCACCGCCTGTCATGGAACCCAGCTCCACAGAGCGTCGCAGCAGTTCGAAGGTATCGGCGCAGACCCGTGTATCACACAATCCGGCGTTCCGGTTGATTACCGAGACTTCGCTGTCCGGCTTGAAAACCGACAGCAGGTCGTCTGCATGGCAGACATAATCCTCCGCCTCATCGAGCGCCCGCCTGGCTTCCTCCCTGAGATTGCTGTCAAAACTCACGGCAATATGATTGACCGTGCCAAGGACGGAAAACATCTTTTCCATCGTTCCCAACTGCAATCCCTCCTAGTGAGTTTCTGTTTACGTTATAATTATATAGAGCTTAACTTAAAAATACTTAAAATAATTTAAAATGATTGGCAGGTATTTATTTCTCATAGACATCACGATATTTACAAATGAGTGTTGACAATCCGCGCAAAATATGATAACATTAACTATAGCGAATAATTTTATAAAAAAGGAGTTTTTAAAATGAGAACAGCAGTAAGCGTCCCTCTGCCTCCTATGCCGGAGGCTTTTCACGAAGCGGTCAAGGTAATTCTGACAAACGATAAATTTAAAGAGATACACTACAAGAACCCCGAAAAGCAGGACGAAGTCGTCTGGAAGCGCGGCGACGGCTATATTGTGGTAGCGCAGTATATCAAGCTCGATTACCAGCAGAACCAGCTTGTTATTTCAGGCTGGGTACGTTCCGGTTCAATTATCATCTCATTCCCCGAAAGAAGCCTCGACGGCTTTTACGGATTTGCGGTCAAGGATTCTACCAAAAAGACCATTGACAAAATTGTTGCTCTGGCTCAGCAGGGACAAAATCTTCCGAACGGACAGCAGGCGCAATAATATTCTCTTTCAAAACCACAAACGCCGCCCTACAGCTTACCGTGGAACCGGCAATATGATTGATACAGTATTTCTTCACGGTTTCTTATGTAAGGAAAGATGATTGATATGAGACATTTGAGAACGTCCATTGCGGTTGTTCCTCTGCCGCCCATGACCGAAGCTTTTCACGAAGCTGCCAAGGCAATTCTGATAAGCGAAAAATTCAAAGAGATACATTACAAAAATCCCGAAACCAATCAGGACGAAATTGTCTGGAAGCGCGGTGACGGATACATCATGCTGGGTCAGTACATCAAACTCGATTATCAGCCGACGCAGCTTGTTATTTCTGGTTGGACGCGCGCGGGGAAGATTCTCTTTTCAAATCCGGAAAATGATCTGGACGGTCTTTACGGCTTCGCTGCCAAGGACGCCATCAGAAAAGTCATGTATAAAATAGCTGCCTTAGCACAGCAGGGACCGCAGGTGCCGCAGGGGCAGTAAAATTCGCTCTTAGAGCAACAAATGCCGCCGCACAGCTTACCGATGATCGGGAAGC
>ONYN01000064.1 GCA_900322085.1 uncultured Eubacteriales bacterium
CACATCGGCATTAATATGTTCCCTGGCATATGCGACAATGCTTTCCTTATCAATACCGCCGGCAAGCAGTTTCTTCAAAAACAACGAATCCGCCGCGTAGATAATGTAAAATGCAAAAAGTGCAAACGCGGGGAGCCGCATGATGACCTCTTTGCCAACGCGGAACTGAATGTGCGCAGCATTGAGCCCAACTGCTGTCAGCAGACAAACGGAAATCTCTATAAAGCACAGCGGATCGTAAATGTAAGAATGATAATCCATGCATACCATTATGTACATTCCGATTGCTCCCAGTATCATCAGCAACAGAGTAAACAAGAGCCTGAGCCACCCGGGTAGACTGTCGTTTTTCTCTTCCCTGCGCTCGTCTTCCGCCTTGTGTCCTTCCGAATCCGCCCCGGAATGTATGATGCTTTCGTTTGATTCCGCCTGCATGATGGCCGCAAGCTCTTCCTCTTGGCTTTCTTTATCCTCCGCTGCCGCCTCAGATGGCGGATCCGGAGCAGGGGCAGCTTCCGTTTTCTCATCGGAGGCAGACTCCTCTTCCGGATTCAGCTCGGATTCAATTTCCGTTGCAGGGTCAGATTTTTCTTCCGGCTCCGGAGGGTCCTGTGCGGGAGCTTCCTCCTCCGCTTGGGCAGTATCGGCAGCCATCTCTTCCTTCGCGCGACGTTCGTGTTCCTCTGCCAGTCTTTTTGCGCACTCGGCTTCAAACGCTTTCATCTCTTCGTCTTCATCCGGGCTTTCGCTTTTTAAACTTCTGTCGGTTTCAAAGCTGTAGCCTCCTGCGCTCCAATCGTCCATATTGATCCACCTCTCTTATGATGCTTATTTATTGATCCAATGCCTGAGCATCGGCGGTGGTGTTTTGTACTTCCGCTGTATCATGCCCGGAACTGTTGGTTTCCGAACCTTCCATTACAACTGCATTCAGCCAAGCCTTGGTGGGCCGGAAACAGGCATCTGCGAGTACAGGCATAAAGCCGGAGCTGCCTTTTCCGTTCGCTTTATCCGTGCGCTTGCATTGAATCAGTTTTACGGGTATATCATTCCAGCCCATACACAGAAGTGTTCCGGCCGCGACGACACATAGAATGGCAAGAAGCTGCGACACCTTTATCACATTGTCCACAAGCCACAGACTGTCGGTTCTCAGCCCCTCAATCCATGCTCTGCCAAGTCCATACCACACAAGATAGCTCAGGAATATCTGCCCCTTGAACTTGTAAAAATTCCTGCTCACAAAGTGCAGAATCAGGAAGCCCACAAGACACCATATTGATTCATAAAGGAAACAGGGGTGTACCGTGGTGGGACCGACCTTTTTTGAAATGCCGTCCACCATCTCATAATAATAGGTATTGTCGCTGTACATTCCCCAAGGCAGATCGGTCTGACTGCCAAAAGCCTCCTGGTTCATAAAGTTGCCCCAGCGGCCTATTGACTGCCCTATCAGGAATCCCACCGAAGCAATATCAAAAATCGGCAGTATTTCGACTTTTTCCACATATTTGCACATAATCAGACCCGAAACAAACGCCGCTATTACACCGCCGTAGATGGCAAGTCCGCCGTCTCTGATGTTAATCATGTCCCAGAGAGTGCTGTAGTTGTCAAGTCTGAAAAGGACATAGTAGGCTCTTGCTCCGACTATTCCGAAAAACAGTCCTACCAGCACCACATCAATGAGAGGATCCAGTTTGATGTCGAAGTGCCTGACGCTTCTCGACGCATAAAGCACTGCCAGAATAAATCCCGTCATGATCAGAAGGGCATACCAATAAATATCGAGTCCAAACAAACTGAACGCAACCCGGTTGATGTCAAACTCCAAACCGAGCTTCGGAAAACTCACTTCCATAAAATGCTCACGCCTCCTCCAGCCGTCTTACCACTGACAGCGAGCTGTTATTGATATCGAATTGTGCAAGTATACAGGCATTTTTAAATCTCGTCTCGCGAACCGACCGAAAGGTAATCCCGTCGCCAAGGGTACTGACGTACATATTATTCTCCATTGATAGGCATATCCTCCTCAGCAGCCTCAGGCTCAATGTAATCCTCTATCTGTGGCTCCTGGTTGTCGTCGGGGAAGAATTCGTTGATGTATTCCTCCGGCATCTGAGCCTTTTCGGGAGCCCTGCGGTTTTCCTCGTCCAGTCTTCGCAACGCAATTCCGCTGATAAGCATGATGACACCCAGTATGGCGGCAACCACCGCTATTACCCTGATCATATAGGAATGCTTTATGTCACACTCTGCTTCATTCGCTTTTTTATCTCCGGGTTGCTCCTGTTCGGATTTGGGAAAGGGGGGTTTTTCTACCTCCACAGGCCGTTCCGGCTCGGGCTGGGAAGCGGGTTTTTCCTCTACCTCCGCAGGCCGTTCCGGCTCGGGCTGGGAAGCGGGTTTTTCCTCTTCTGCCATCTGAGTGTGATCGGTATCATCGGCTGCCGCCGTCTTTTCATCCGGAGAGCGCAAATTGTTAAGTTCATCTATCAGATTCTCGTCATACAATAAATTCTGATTATCAAAAACATCAGTGTGATTCAAAATACCCACCGTCCTTCGATCAGCCGATGAATTTTTCTATCGCGGTCAGGTCGAGGCTGCCGCACCCTTTCAAAAATTCATAGAGTCTTGACGCGATGGCTTTGCAGCCGCCATCCTTCATGCTCTCCAGATTGAGCGGCATGATCGGGTCGTGTACGCTCAGACGCAGCAGGAACCAACCCTGCTCATCCTTAAACGATACCCGGAGGCCTTCGCGGTTGTCATCGGCAATGAGCCATTCCTCACGCTGCGAGGCATACTTTTCGAGCTCGGTAAGCACTTGCTGTCCGTATTCTCTGAAATCCTCCGCTTTTATTTTGAAACGAAGCTCACATTCCTCACGCGGTTCTTCAAGGTCAGCGGTGAGCTGGGCAAGCGTCTTGCCCTCTGCGCGAAGCTGCGCCATTTTAATGATGATCATGGTCACCAGATAGGCTCCATCGTCAAGGAAGTAATTCTCTCTGAGCGCGGCGTGTCCGCTTGTCTCGATGGCGAGCGGACAGTCTATTCCCTGTTGATTCAGCTCTATGGCACGGTTGATGACATTGCGGTATCCTCTGCGGTAACGGTAATGCACGCCCCCAAGAGTCCCTTCGATAAATTTTTTCAGTCCCGCCGACGTGGTGGAATCGGTCACTATTGTACCTCCGGGGTTATTTTCCAAGGCAATCGCCGAAGCAAGCGCCACGAGTCGGTTGCGATTGATCTCCGCCCCCAGACTGTCAACAGCGCCTCCTCTGTCGACATCGGTGTCAAATATGACTCCAAGATCAGCGCCCGAATCCAGCACAGCGCCACAAATCGACTTCATTGCCTCCTTATCCTCGGGATTTGGAATATGATTGGGAAACATTCCGTCAGGGTCAAGATAGACACTTCCCGAAATATCCGCGCCAAGCGGCTCCAGTACATCATAGGCATAAAATCCGCCTGCACCGTTACCGGCGTCAACCACTATGTGCAAACCTTCCAGCGGACGTTCATAATGCTTACTTTTTATCCCTTCGCAGATGACGCGGCGGAGATGAGCGGCGTAATCCTTCATATAATCGACGCGCACCGACATGCCGCCTTCAGCGGCTTCCGGAAATTGTTCCCCGTCGCAAAAGCCAAGAATCTCCTCGATATCGCAGCCGTCCAGTCCGCCTTCGGGTGTGAAGAATTTAAGTCCGTTGCGGTGATAGGGATGATGGCTGGCGGTAATCTGCACAGAGCCGTCCAGCTCTTTGTCCAGGGTAATCATAAACATGGAAGGCGTGGAGGACAGTCCGCAGTCCAACACACTCGCTCCGCAGCTCACCATCGCGCCCACCACAGCCGAACGAATCCGTTCGGCTGAAATCCGGCTGTCATGTCCGACTGCCACCTTCAATTCCTTGGCCTGCCTGCCGGTCTTTTTTGAAAGCCAGAGTAGGAAGGCCTTTGCCATTTTGCCTACCACTTCGTCTGTGAGATTGAGCGGTTCCCCCTCAACACCTTCCACAGCCACGCCGCGGATATCGGTGCCGCTTTTGAAATTTTTCCAGAATTTATCCATGATAATAGTCCTTTCCAAGTAAATTATTTGCTTTTTCAATATGAATATTACATTAGTGCAGGGTCATATTAAAATTATTATACAACAAAACTAACGTCACATCAAGTATAATTTGAAGCATTTGACCAATTCGGCAAAAAAAAATAAAATCACCGTTCTTTCCCGCTAGGTATCAGAAAAACGGTGATTTTTTATGTCTCGTCAAAGCAAGCAACAACGCAGCTCCGATTAATGTAAAATTATAGCCCGTAATAAAAAGCACATGGATGCCAAGCATCAGCATTGCCGTCAGCGTCAGCCACGACACAATATTCATCACACGCACGGCAGAATCCTCGGACATGATTTTTTCCAATGCAATGCGCAGAATTCCCCCGCCGTCCATATTTTCGACCGGAAGCATATTAAAAAGCCCGAGCAGAAGGCTGACCCATGCAAAATCCGGCAAAAAGCCGAATGTTGCCGCAAATGATAAAAAGTTCACGCCGCTTCCCGCCGCAAGAACCATCAGGTTTCCTTTTTCAAATTCTGCAAGAGGACTGCTGCCTATCCTTATTCCGAAGGGGGTGACGCTGATCTCACGCGGAGCGTGCCCGGGCAGCAGAAGCATTGCGGTCAGATGTCCCAATTCGTGCAGCACGGCCGCAAACATCCCCCACAGCATTTTCCCGCTGCGATCAAAATAGGCCGCCGCGCAGAGCAGCGCGAAAAAATAAAAATTCACCCTCACACGGCAGCCTTTAACGCGAAAAATCAATTGCTTCAATTGCATTAATTATACAGCCCGCCTATCACCCATTCGGGGTCATATCGCTTCCCGCCCTTGCGAAATTCTATGTGAAGATGCGGCCCTGTGGAATTGCCCGTGGAACCAACCAGTGCGATAACCTGTCCTTTGCTCACTCTCTCGCCTGATTTGACCAGCAGCTTCGAGCAATGGGCATACAGCGTGCGTATGCCGTTGTCGTGCTCGAGAATCACCACGTTGCCATACCCTCCTCTGTACCCTGAACTCACCACTACGCCCGCTTTCATGGCCATGATGTCCGAGCCTTGCGACGCGCCCAAATCCATTCCCGTGTGAAATACATACCTTCCGGTGACAGGATTGACACGGTAGTCAAACCGGGAAGTGACTCTCGCCTTTTTTAACGGCTGTACAAAGTCACTCCCGAAATCAATCCTGTCCAGCCTGACATTGGCCGGAATGTCGAGCTTGCCGTTGTAGCTCGCTGACACGCCCGAATCTATCTCCTCTCCGTCGAGCAGCAGGTCGTCAAGCTCATCGTCCACCGTGATGCTGTCACGGTTGGGGGACAATGCATTCACCCCTGCCCCGTCGTCATACCACTGAAAAGATGTGTCACTGCCGCTCACATCAGACGTTGAACCCGCCGCTTCCGCCGGAGAATTGGCTGCCGCCCGTACGATCAGCAGTATCGCTGTACAGGCTACTGCCGTCCGGAGCCGGCGCTTACCGGAATGTCGTCTGCTGCCCGTGTCGTGATTGATTTTTTTTAGAATGATCCTCATTTTGTCTGCCTCCGTGATTTTGAATTCTGTGGTTTTTCTATCATTTATATGCGCAGGCCGGATAATTATTCCCCCAGGCTCTGTTAGCGCCTGCCGACGGATCTTAACGGTTTAAAGTGATAAGATATGCAAAAAAATATTTTCGACAATTTTTGTCTAAATTTACTTGTCTCATAAAAGTGTAAAATTTGACACATTTTTAACAAGGTTAGTCGAATCTAAAATTATCATTTTTCAATAAATTTATGTATTGTATAAACATCTTTGTAGTAAATTTGACTAATCTGTAAAATTTAGCAAATAATGCCAAATGAAAAAAATAACTGTAGACAAATACTATTTGAGATGATATAATTTATGTGTTAAAGAGTGCGTATTATCGGCATCTGTACAATATATTGCAGTCATTGTGTCGTATGCTGTGCCATATGCGCTCTTGCAAAAAAGTTATTTTTAAAACTGTTGCCGTTTCAAAAACTCATTGGTAACGGCAGCAAAATTTTGTTGCAGGGAGGCAAATTTTCATGCAGAAGCGAATCAGTACGCTGCCTTTCAAGGGCACTGCAGAACAAAAGAGCAAGC
>ONYN01000063.1 GCA_900322085.1 uncultured Eubacteriales bacterium
AATCCGGGGTGACGGGAGGCAGGCTATGAGATTACCCCGCATGGCCCTGACGCTTTGCCATTGAGCGCCAGTTGATAAATCCGTAAATGTCGTTGAAAAGGAATGTCACAAAGCACACTGCCACCGAAATATACCGTATATCTTCCACGCTTGCCAGAATCCACAGGACAATCAGCACAACGTCATTCGAAGCGTAAGCCAGCGCAAAATATTGACTTCTGCGAAAGGTGAGATACACGGCAATAAAGCTGGTTGTGACCGAGAGAGTACTGGGCAGAATATTGGCAGTGTTGAAATACGCAAGTATATAGTAAAAAATTATCGTGACCACGGCAGAAGCAATCAGCATAAACCATATTTCTTTGTTGCTGACATGATTCACGCTCACCTCAGATTTGTTACCGTTGTACGGGTGGGTAAGCCACGAAATCAAAGCAAGTATTGCCATAGGCATTGTCATGCCGAGATAGGTTATCATCTCGCCGTAATACGCAAAATTGAATGATATGCATCCGTACATCAGACTGAACATTACCATCAGAAACTGTCCGGCGGGGTGTCCTTTGGCGTTGAATATAAGCGAAGTCACACCTGTCAATGATGCTGTCAGCGTCAGATAATTCTCTCTGTCATAGATGAGGAACGAGAGCAAAATGAGTATGACAGACGAAGCCCACAAAGCGATTTCCCTTTTTGAAAAATACCCCTCACATTTTTTTTGCTTTGGCATATCCAATAAACCTCCCAAAAAAAAACATTCGCTCCCGCATCTTCAAAGACCTAACGATGCGGAGACGAATGCATAATCGAATTCATTCAGTGCATTTCCTACCCGGTGGCAGTTTGTTGCTGTTGACTTTTATTTGAGTATATCATATTTATCATCAAATAGCAATATATTTTTTACCTTATAAAACAAGGAGGTTAAATCATGCCGATATTCAGCCATAATTTTTCGGGTTTGTTTCTTGGCCCAAAAAAGCCAAATCCGTCCCCACTTGTGATTGAGGATGACCTTGGAAGATTTACATTAAATGATCCCGGCAGGGAGGATTCCTATTGGGGAGAAGTGCTTTTGCTTGGCAAGAGCGTTTCGGTTTGTCTGAAAACCGACGGCGATGAAAAAATGACGGCAGTCTCGGCGCTGAATAACCTTCATGCTTTTGCCGCAAACGTTGCCGATTGGGACGCGGAAATCAAACGATTTGCCGCCGATGATTTTGCGAATAAGGACGGAATGATTGAAACGTGGGGCAGCTGCGATAACGACGGCGACGGCGAGCGTATCTCCAAAGAGGAATTCATGCGCCGTATTAATTTGAATTTTATCTGCTTCTACAGCGACGGGAGTATATTCCTCGACTACAGCCTCGACGATATGTTCACAGACCATGGCCTCGGCGTAAATGCCGACATTTCGGGCAATATCGAATCCTGCGCCCTGTGGGGCTAGGAGCGCTCGCTAAGATAATGAATAGATAATAGTGATGGCGCTAGGGGTTGCAATTGCCCGATTCAGGTGGTATAGTATGAAATAAGAGATTAATTAACAACAGACGGGACTTGAAAACAATGAGCGAAATCAAAAAAACAAAAATATTTATCGACGGAAGCGAAGGTACAACCGGACTGCGCATTTACGAGCGTTTTGAGGGCAGAGACGACATTGAATTGCTGCGGATTGAAAGCGATCTCCGCAAGGACCCTGCCGAGCGCAGGCGCCTTATCAATGAATCCGACGTCACGTTCCTCTGTCTGCCGGACGCCGCCGCGAGGGAATCGGTGTCGCTGGTGGAGAATGAGCATGTGCGTATTATCGACACTTCCACCGCTCACCGCACCGAAAGCGGATGGGCATACGGCTTTCCGGAACTGTCATCGGCGCACAGAGACGCAATCAGGAACGGGAAGCGAATCGCCGTCCCCGGCTGTCACGCGAGCGGCTTTATCGGAGTGGTATATCCGCTGATTGCGGGCGGAGTTTTACCCAAGGATTACCCGATTTCAGCGTTCTCGCTGACCGGTTACAGCGGCGGCGGCAAAAAGATGATTGCCGAGTATGAGTCGGAAGGACGGCACGGCGACATTGACGCGCCGCGTGAATATGCCCTCACCCAGCAGCATAAGCACCTGAAGGAAATGAAGGCTGTCACGGGGCTGGAACGTCTGCCGCTTTTCTCTCCCATTGTAGCGGATTATTACAGCGGAATGGTGGTTTCCGTGCCGCTATATACGGAATTTTTTGCGAAATATAAAACGCCGCAGGAGCTGACCGCCTTCTATGCCGATTATTACAGGGACGAAAAATTCATTTCCGTCGATGAAACAGGCGGTGCGGAACTTTACGGCGGAATGCTCGCGGGCAATTCCCTCTCCGGCTGGGACGGAATGAAAATCTTCGTCACAGGCAACGGGGAACGGATTGTTGTGTCGGCGCAGTTCGACAACCTTGGCAAGGGCGCTTCCGGCGCGGCAATCCAATGTCTGAACATCATGCTCGGCTGCGACGAAGCCAAAGGGCTGAATGTATGACCCGGAACAGCAGGACAGGAATGACGGAAAGATTCCTGGGTGACGGAATCTCCCGATCTGACAGCGGATGAAGGTGAGTTGTTATGAAATCGCTGATTCGACTGAGCGATCTTGACTTAAGAGACGTTCAGGAGATTTTTCGGCTGGCGGACGAATTTCGCTCCGGTAAGCACAGGAAATGTCTTCGGAACCGGACAATAGCCCTTTTCTTTCCGGAATCGAGCATTCGCACGCGGATCACTTATGAGCGCGGGATATACCTGATGG
>ONYN01000139.1 GCA_900322085.1 uncultured Eubacteriales bacterium
AGGCAGGAGGTAGATAATTTATGAATATTCCAATTGAAACGGTACAGGTCGGAGATTTTCAGATGAACTATTTTCGATTTGGAAGCGGGCAAAAGACCATGGTGATTCTGCCCGGACTGAGCGTCCAGAGCGTCATGGGATTTGCCGAATCTGTAGCAGCCGAGTATGAAGTGATGACAAACGATTTCACGGTGTATGTTTTTGACCGGCGTTCGGAGCTTCCGAAGGTCTATTCCGTTGACGAAATGGCGCGTGACACCGCTGAGGCATTCAAGGCGCTGGGACTGTGTGACATTTATCTCTTCGGAGCTTCGCAGGGAGGGATGATGGCCATGCGGATTGCCGTGGAATACCCCGGACTGGTGCGCAGGCTGGCGCTTGGTTCCACGTCGCCTCATCTGAAGGAGCAGCAGCTCGCCGCCATGGGACAATGGCTCGATCTGGCGCGGCAGAAGGATGGAGAAGGCTTGTATCTCGCCTTTGGAGAGAAGCTCTATCCGCCAGAGATGTTTGCCCGGAGCAGGGAAATGCTTGCTTTGGCCGGGAGGACGGTCACAGACGAAGAATTCGCGCGGTTTGCTGTTCTGGCGGACGGCACAAATGGATTTGATATGACCGGCAGTCTGCACAGGATTGCATGTCCGGTGCTTGCAATCGGCTCGCAGGATGACAGAGTGGTAGGACCGGAGGGGACAGAGGCGATAGTCCGTGTGCTTGGCGGAAGGCAGGATTTTGAAACATATATGTACGACGGTTTCGGTCACGCGGCATACGACACCGCTCCGGACTACAGGCAGAGAATCTATGATTTCTTTATGCGGTGAAATCATTCATCTGACCCTGAAACAATACTCGTCCTCCACCAGCGGAATGGTTTTAACTGACATATTTTCGATAAAGACATAGGTGCCTTTTTGAATCATAAGGATAACGGAGTCAATTTGTTCGGGAGAGCCTTGGATTTCCATGGAAACCGAGCCGTCGTATTCGTTGCTGACCCAGCCTGTCGCGCCCACGGCATCGGCGGCGTGACAGGCGCGGTAGCGAAATCCCACGCCCTGCACCGACCCGTAAAACAGGATTCGTTTGCGGATTTTTTCCATATGGCATATACCAACCTTTCAATGAAAATCTGATTGAATTATAGCACTTGTCGGAACCGGAATGCAATATCCCGCCGTCAACAAGTATTGACAGAAAATTTTTGCTACAATTTTCGTAAATTATATTGTCATTCCTAAAAAAACATGTTATAATCATAAATAATTAACTTTATTTTTTATCATACGGTGATCAAAATGAACGAATCCGATAATTTTATAAAAAGAATTCTCGACTCTATGATGCAGTGGCTGATTGATGTGCTGCAAAATCTGGCAAAAACCGAAATCGGTATGAACGTGGCTGTCAGAGTGTTAATGGTGACGGTGAGCCTGCTGGTCATCTGGTTCCTTTTCAAGCGCATGCTCAAAAGCCAGATCAAGGAATCCTCATTTCTCATGTGGACGCTGCCGGCCTTTCTGCTTTTCGTTTACGGGGTGTGGCCGGAGCTTGCCTATTATGTCTCCGACCTGACACACATGGCATACGGCTATGCGCTGGTGGTCACGGTGCCGTTTATCGCTCTGCTCTATTACCTTGCCTTCAAGCAGATGTGCCAGATTTCGGCCATCACATCCAAGGTGGTGGAGCTTGGTTCGATTGTCTCCCTGCAAAAGCGGGAAATCGACATGCTCAAAAAGCAGATTGCCGAGCTGGAAGGCAGTGCGGAATCCTCCTCACCTGCGGAGAAATCGGTTGAGGTCATCGTCAAATGACGCATGTGACAATGTAAAACGTGACAATATAAAAAGACATCACACAAAATTACCCATATATTTTCCGTCGGCGGAAGGTATATGGGTTGATTTTTTGCCTTTACTCCTGTATAATGAAGATAAGCAACCATACCGGAGAAAGGACAGTGCCAGACAATGAAATTTGAAGCGGTTTATCATATTTGCAGCGATAATTATTGCTACATGAATAACTTCAATGAGCTTATCGTCAATCTCAAGACCGGATACGACGTGGAGGAGGTCTACATACACTACGGCGATCCCTTTGCAACCGGTATTCTCGGTGCGCAGAACAATTGGGACGGCGTGCGCCTGCCGGTGCCTTTCAAGAAGAGGCTTGCCCATCAGCTCTGGTGGACGACAACTATCGTGCCGCAGTACAAGCGCTGCCGCTATTTCTTCGAGCTGGTCAGCCGTGAGGAATACGGCGGAGAGCGTGAAACATGGTATTACTTCGAGGACGGCGTGCTGAGCGACGAACAGGTGCATCTCGAAGGCAAGATGCTGCAATGCTTCACATTTCCGTGGATGAATCCCTCCGATATCAACCACACCCCCGGCTGGGTCAACAGCGCTGTGTGGTACCAGATCTTCCCCGAACGCTTCTGCAATGGCAACCCCGGGATCAATCCCCCCGATACCCTGCCGTGGGGCGACAATGAAACCCCCGTCACCAACGAGCAGTTCTACGGCGGCGACTTGCAGGGCATTGTCAACCGTCTGGATTACCTGGCCGATCTGGGCATCACAGGCATTTATGTCACGCCGATATTCGAGGCTCCCTCCACCCACAAATACAACACCACCGATTACATGAAGATCGACCCGCATTTCGGTGATGAGGAGGTCTTCCGCACGCTGGTTGAGCAGGCGCACGAACGGGGAATCCGCATCATGCTCGACGGCGTGTTCAACCACTGCGGCGAATATTTCGCGCCGTGGCAGGACGTGCTGGAGCACGGTCCCGAGTCGAAATACTACAACTGGTTTATGATCAATCAATGGCCCATCGACAGGGACCGCTGGGATACCCGCGACGGCAAATTCTATTCCTTCGGCTTCTTTGCCAGAATGCCAAAACTCAACACCAACAACCCCGAAGTGGTGGAATATCTCGTGGGCGTTGTGGAGCATTGGGCAAAGAATTTCGGCATTGACGGCATACGCCTTGACGTCGCCAATGAAGTGTCCCACCAGTTCTGCAAGACGCTGCGCTATGCTCTCAAAAAAATTGACCCCGAATTCTACATACTGGGCGAGATATGGCACAATGCCATGCCTTGGCTGCGAGGCGACGAATTCGACTCGGTGATGAATTATCCGCTTTCCCACAGCATCACAGATTTCTGGATAGACCGTTCCCGCAAAAAGCGCGATTTTGAATACATGGTCAACCGCTGCTACACCATGTACATGCAGCACACCAACGACGTGCTTTTCAATCTGCTGGATTCGCACGATACCGACCGCGTATTCCGCCGCAACCGCTGCAATATGGACCTTGTCTATCAGCAGCTCGCGGTGCTTTTCACCATGCCGGGAAGTCCCTGCATCTATTACGGCACCGAAATCGGCATGGACGGCGGAGGCGACCCCGATTGCCGGCGCTGTATGCCGTGGGATAAAATTGACGCCGGACAGTTCAATGACCGCCTCAACATGGTCAAACGCCTTATCTGGCTGCGCAAAAACGAGCCGCTCTTCCGCAGCCGCAACTTCCACTTCCCCAACGAGATTCCCAACGACCGCGTCATCGAATATCTCAAGCTGGACTGCGAAAATCACCAGCTCAAGATCATCATCAACTGTTCCGACGAGACCGTCAACACCCCCTACATGGAGGGCAAGGAAATCTTCTTTGCCAATCTCTACGACAACGGCTGGCTCCAGCCCAACGGCGTTGTCATCGTCAGGTGGTGAAGCACGCCCGTTCGGTCGCTCAGTGAGTAACGAATAGTGGTGGAAGCCCTTCGCACTTTGAAATATAATTATAATTATACCGCAGGCTTGTTCTTGGAGAGCAGACCTGCGGTATTTGTTCAATCATTGGAGAACATCTAAAAAATCTCTGGGGGTGACTATAAAGGGCTTTGTCGGAAAATGCTTCATGTTGCCGGTAACAAGAAAAGCGCCGTCTTCCTGCTTTTCCACTACCACTTCATAAAATGGCAAGTCCTTCATGTCCGGCAATATTTCTCCCGTATTGGAAGATGCCACTTTTTCTCCCATCTTTTCTATGGAACTTATCAATTGATTTACCGTGGTTTCGGAAAAACCAAACTTCTTTCTTTTGAGCACTTCGTGGTATTCGGACAGTATTTCTTCACTGAAAAGCGGTATAAATTCAGATAAAAACATTTTATGAATCACCTGAACCGTTGCCGCGTCATCATTTTTCGACAGCAATGCCGAAACCAGGACATTTGTATCAATCACAGCAAGGCACTTCATTTGTCAAACTCTCCGATTCTTGCTTTACGGATTTCCTCGTTGATTTCCTCCAATGACATATCCTGCAAGCCGTTTGCCTTTGCTTCGGCTCTCAATGCCATAAATGCCGCCATTCCCGCCGTCCGGTCGGATTCTGCGGACGCATGTATTTCAAAGGGAATTCTTCTTTCCCTGACCACTGCACGCGCAAACACATTGAAGGCGGTCGTGGCGTTCATGCCAAAGTCCGCGCACAGCATGTCGAACTGCCGCTTCAGGTCCTCGTCCATGCGGATGCTGAATGTAGCCTGTGCCATATTGATTACCTCCCACATTGAATTTATCTATATTATACCTTATATTTATTAAAAATGCAACCTATAAGGCTGCATTTTATATAAATTTATGCCATTTTAAAATCATTTAGCTCCGGAAAAACGATTTCGTATTTCCGCCCCGTACACCAAATCCACCCGACTTGTTTAAACTGCGTTTATATTGGCAAAATATAATACGTACATTCACTGATGAAAATGTAAAATCATGCAAAGGATCCGTGAAAAAATGCTGAAACTGACAGATATTGTAAAATCCTATTCCAGCGGCAGCAACAAAGTGGAGGCTCTCAGGGGCGTCAATATCGAATTCCGTGAGAACGAATTCGTGTCGATACTCGGGCCCTCCGGCTGCGGCAAGACCACCATGCTCAACATCATCGGCGGTCTGGACAGATACGACAGCGGCGACCTGAGCATCAATCAGAAGTCAACCAAGCGATTCAATGACAGCGACTGGGATTCCTACCGCAATCATTCCATCGGCTTCGTATTTCAGAATTACAACCTGATTCCGCACCAGTCGGTGCTTTCCAATGTCGAGCTGGCGCTGACGCTCTCGGGCGTTTCCAAAGCCGAACGCCGCAGGCGTGCCGCCGAGGTGCTGGCAAAGGTGGGCCTCGGCGATCAGCTCCGCAAGAAGCCCAATCAGATGTCCGGCGGTCAGATGCAGCGTGTGGCGATTGCCCGCGCGCTGGTCAACAACCCCGAGATTCTGCTGGCTGATGAACCCACCGGCGCACTTGATTCCGAGACAAGCGTGCAGATCATGGAGCTGCTGAAGGAAATTGCCAAGGAAAAGCTGGTCATCATGGTCACGCACAATCCCGAACTTGCCGAGCAGTATTCCTCCCGCATCGTCCGTCTGCTCGACGGCGGGATCACCGACGATTCCAACCCCTATCATCCGGTGGAATACACCGCCACCAAAACCGACCTCTCCGACGGCGGAAAGAAAAAGAAGCCGAAAAAAGAAAAAACCTCCATGTCGCTGCTCACCGCGTTTTCTCTCTCGCTCAATAACCTTATGACCAAGAAGGGACGCACCCTTCTGACCGCCTTCGCGGGGAGCATAGGCATTATAGGCATTGCGCTGATTCTGTCGCTGTCCAACGGCTTCCAGCTCTACATCGACAAGGCGCAGGAGGACACGCTTTCTTCCTATCCGCTTGTGATTCAGAAGGAGGCGGTGGATCTTTCCACCATGATCGCGGCCATTCAGGAGGATAATTCCGGCGAGGTCGATCACGACATGGACAAGATATATTCCTCCACCGTCATGGCGGATCTGATGAACGCCATGGTGGCCGACGCCAAGACCAACAATATGGCGGATTTCAAGAAGTATATCGAGCAGGACGAAAACGGCAAGAAAATGGCCGATTACACCAGTGCCATTCAGTATTCCTACGAAGCGCCGCTCAACGTATTCAACGCCGACACATCCGGCGGCGTGGTGCAGGTCAATCCCAGCACCGTTATGAAAAAAATGATGCCCGAGCAGGCTTCGGCGTCTTCGTCGATGTTCACCCAGAACGCCAACAATTTCTGGTGCGAGCTGCTGCGGAACCAGACGCTTCTGGAATCGCAGTATGACGTTATCGCGGGCAGATGGCCGCAGGCTTACAATGAGGTCATTATCGCTGTCACCGACAAGAACGAAATCAGCGACGTAGAGCTGTATTCCCTCGGTCTGAAGGACCAGAACGAGCTGGACGAAAACATGAAAAAGGTCATGGCGGGCGAAGCGACCGATATCACATCGCTTTCCTTCACCTATGACGAATTGCTGGGTCTGAAATTCAAGCTGCTGCTGAGCAGCGAGCTTTACGCCAAGGATCCCCTGACCGGCACATGGAAAGACGTGCGCGAGGATGACATTCAGCTCAAAAAGGCGGTGGACGGCGGCGTTGATATCCAGGTGGTAGGCATCGTCCGCCCCAACGCGGACGCAACCTCCGCATCAATCACCGGCGTGATCGGATACACCCACGAGCTGATGGAATACGTCATTGATCAGACCGACCGCAGCGAACTGGTCAAGGCGCAGAAGGCGGATCCGGACACCGACGTATTCACCGGACTTCCCTTTGAACAGGACGAAGAGCCCCAGAGTCAGCCCGATTTCAGCTCGATGACGCCCGAACAGGTCGCCGAATATCAGCAGGCCGCCGAGATGAAACAGCAGCAGATGCAGGAATTCATGGCGTCGCTGCCGCAGGAGACACAGCAGTATCTCGCCACCCTCTCGGAGGAAGAGCGAAACGCGCTGATGGCGGGCTACATCGAACAGGCGCAGCCCAAGACCACCTATGAGGAGAATCTGGTCAAACTGGGCGTGGCGGATATAGACGACCCCAGCAAGATCAGCCTTTACCCTGTCGATTTCCAGGCAAAGGAACAAATCGAGCAGCTTATCAAGGATTACAACAACGGCAAGTCCGACGAGGAACAGATCACCTATACCGACATCGTTGGAATTATGATGAGCTCCATCTCCACCATCATCAACATGATCTCCTATGTGCTGATTGCCTTTGTGTCGATATCGTTGGTGGTTTCCTCTATTATGATCGGAATTATCACCTATATTTCGGTGCTGGAACGCACCAAGGAGATCGGAATACTCCGTTCGATAGGCGCTTCCAAGAAGGACATATCCAGAGTATTCAATGCCGAGACGTTGATCATCGGCTTTGTATCGGGCGTGCTGGGCATCGGCACGACGCTGCTGCTCAATATTCCGGTCAATGCGCTGATCAGATCGCTTTCCGGCATTTCCAACGTATCGCGCCTGCCGCTGGGCGGAGCGATCATTCTGGTGGTCATCAGCATGACGCTCACCCTGATTGCCGGACTCATTCCGTCCGGACTGGCAGCCAAGAAGGATCCCGTCGTCGCGCTGCGAACCGAATAATTCATTCATTTTACCTGCAAGAAGCACGGTTTCGCACGTCCGCAAGGGCGCACGGAATTGTGCAATCTCATAAATAACCTCACAATCTTAACGGACAATACGGAGACACCGCTTTTTTCCATCCCTTTAGGCGGCGTTCTCCGTATTGTCCGTTTTGTGGGTTAATATCAATATTTTTCCGCTCTCTGAGCGTCACACTTGGTTCGTTCCACCGTGCCGAAGGGGTGCTGAGGCGGCGCGTAGATGGAATACACCTTGAGCGGTGTGTTGCCGATGTTGATGAGATTGTGCCACGTCCCGGCGGGAACAATCAACGCGCAGCCACATTCCACTTTTTTGCGGCAATGCATATTGTCCCTGCAAGGGCCGGTCACGGCAAGCGCCTTTCCGCTCACGACGAAGAGAAACTGATCTGTGCCGCAGTGAACTTCCGCTCCGATGTCTTCCCCCACAGGAATACACATGAGTGTCACCTGCAAATGCTCACCCGTCCAAAGGGCGGTTCTGTAATTCGGATTGATTTTTGCGGCGCAGTCGATGTTGACGGCGATCGGCTTTCCGCCGAAATCCCTCAGTCCGAGCGACCTGCCGCATTTGTTGTCATTCATATTCATACCTCCCGAGAATTGCTCTCATTTACAGTATATGAATGACATGACGTAATGTGATAGATTATCTGAATTAACGATATTATATCATAATTCCCTGGAAAACTTTGCTGCAATTATAAAAAATTTACAAATTGCTAATGGAATTTATGGTGAGAAACACTTGATTTGCTGTTGAAAAAAATGTATAATAATATCGGAATTGTGTTCGATTTGTTATTGGCATAAGAGTTGCTATACGGGAGGTGATCTGATGAATTCCGCGGGAAATGTTTCGACGAATGAAAACTGTGGCTTTTTTTGTCTGAAGTCGTCCGACGGCTTTGAGATATTCCATTCCGACAGCCAGCTTGCCGCTCTGACAGGCAGAGCGGCCGAGGGGATGAATTATATCGACATGGTGTGTCCCGAGGACAGGGAGGCAGTGGCGGAAAAGCTCCGCGAGATGCTGGAACCGGAAGAGGACAGACGTTCCGGCCGGTGCATCAGACACCGTCTGGTGCTTCCTGACGAGAGCGTGATCACCGTGTCGCTCACCTTCTGGAGCGACACGGAGGGACATCTGGTGTGTGCGCTGACGCGTCTTTTTGACAACATCGGCGGCGACGCGGTCAATATGTACCGCTCCAACAACGTGCTGGAGTCCTTCGCCGTGAGCATGGCGGTGGTATTCATCAACTCCGAGCAGCAGATCACCGTGAAATACGCCAACAGCGATTTCTACCGTATGATTGGCTGGAACCGTCTGGAATTCAAGGATTATTTCAACGAATGTCTCGGGGACGACATCATTTATCCCGACGATTATGAAGTCTTCCGGCAGGCGCTGAC
>ONYN01000061.1 GCA_900322085.1 uncultured Eubacteriales bacterium
GCGTCTGTCCCAAATCAAACATGATACTCTGGCTGGTAACGGTGAGTGTCGCGACAGGATACTGGTCAATATCGGCAGGAATTTCGCCGGAATTCTCATCAGGATTCTCGGGATTTTCGGGAGTCTCGGGATTTTCGGGAGTCTCGGGATTTTCCGGAGTCTCAGGATTTTCTTGGGTCTGAACAGGCTCCACTATCGCGGGGGGATCATTTTCATCCGCAAAAACGCCTGTTATATTGCTCGGCTTCAGCATGGAAACCGCCACCAAAAATGCCGTAACGCAAATGGCAGCAGGTACCCAGAATCTTCTCTTCTTGTTTTTACTCATTATTGTACCGTCTTCCTCTCATAATAAATTCATCCATTATAGTTTGTCGTACCAAAATATAATTTTCCCCAGGTATTATTATAGTTTTCTTAAGACGGAATGTCAATTGCAAATCTCACAAATATTTCCTTTTTTTTTGACATAATTAACAAAAAACAGCCGCGTAATGCACAAGGTCAACACGGCTGTTTCTATTATTAAATGATTTTTCGCCCAATATTACAGTCTGTCCTTGATGGAATTGAGCAGACCGCCGGAGGTGATGATGTTCTGAATGAAGGGCGGGAACGGCTGTGCCTGATAGGTCTTGCCTGTGGTGACATTGGTGATGACGCCGGTGTCAAAATCCACCTTGACTTCGTCGCCGCTTTTGATATCCTCGGCGGCTTCCTCACATTCGAGAATCGCCAGACCGATGTTGAGGGCGTTGCGGTAAAAAATCCTTGCAAAGGTGGAGGCGATCACACAGGAAATCCCCGACGCTTTGATGGCAATCGGAGCGTGCTCACGGGAAGATCCGCAGCCGAAATTCTTGCCCGCCACCATGATTTCGCCAGGCTTTACCTTGCGAACGAAATCCGCGTCTATGTCCTCCATGCAGTGTGCCGCCAGCTCGGCGTGCGATGATGTATTGAGATAACGCGCGGGTATGATGACGTCGGTGTCAACATTGTCGCCGTATTTGTGTACTCTGCCTTGTGCTTCCATGATATGTTGTACGCTCCTTTCAGTTTAACTTATCCGGGTCGGTGATGTAGCCTGTTACCGCGCTTGCCGCTGCTACAGCCGGGCTTGCCAGATAAATCTCGCTGGTGATATGGCCCATTCTGCCGATGAAGTTGCGGTTGGTGGTGCTGACGGCCTTCTCGTTTTCCGCGAGAATACCCATATGACCTCCCAGACACGGACCGCATGTCGGAGTGGAGACTACCGCGCCCGCCTCAATGAAGATTTCCAGCAGGCCTTCCCTCATCGCCTGGAGATAGATGGTCTGTGTGCCGGGGAAAATGATGCAGCGCACATCTTTGGCAACTTTGCGTCCCTTGAGAATGGCAGCGGCGGCTCTGAGATCTTCCAGTCTGCCGTTGGTGCAGCTTCCGATCACGCTCTGGTCGATTTTAACCTCATGCTCGCCGATCTCATCAACGGTGCGTGTGTTCTCGGGAAGATGGGGAAACGCAACTGTCGGCCGAAGGGCGGCCAGATCAATGGTGTATGTCTCGTCATATTCGGCGTCCTCGTCGGCGGCATATACCACGGGAGTGCGCTGGAATCTGCCTTTGCAGTATTCCTCGGTGACCTCATCGACCGGGAAAATGCCGTTCTTTGCGCCGGCCTCAATCGCCATGTTGGCGATGCAGAGGCGGGAGTCCATGGAAAGATGCTTCACGCCGTCACCGGTGAATTCCATGGATTTGTATCTGGCGCCATCCACGCCTATCATACCGATAATGTGCAGGATCACGTCCTTACCTGTAACCCAGCCCTGCGGCTTGCCTGTCAGTACAAATCTGATGGCCGATGGCACCTTGAACCATGTCTTTCCGGTGGCCATGCCGGCAGCCATATCAGTGGAACCTACGCCGGTGCTGAATGCGCCGAGAGCTCCGTAGGTACAGGTATGGCTGTCCGCTCCTATCACGCAGTCGCCGGGACCAACCAGACCCTGCTCGGGAAGCAGCGCGTGTTCAATGCCCATTTGTCCCACGTCAAAATAATTCAGCACATCATATTTGCGCGCGAAGGTGCGCACCTTTTTGACCTGCTCCGCCGCCTTGATATCCTTGTTCGGGGTGAAGTGATCCATGACAAGGGCGATTCTTTCCCTGTCGAAAATCTTGTCGACTCCCGCTTTTTCCAGTTCGTTGATGGCAACGGGAGATGTGATGTCGTTGCCCAGCACCAGATCCAGCTTTGCCTCGATGAGCTGTCCTGCGGAAACGCTTTCCAGACCCGCGTGGGCAGCCAGTATCTTCTGAGTCATCGTCATACCCATTGTGAGTATTCCTCCTTGTGGATTGTAGTTGTCAAACCGTATTATAACACATTTTTTTCCTTTTGTAAATCGTTAAATTGATTTCCATATCATATATTTACCAGTTGTGATGAACGGCATAGCTGTCCAATTGCAGGCCTTCCATGCTGTAGCCCTGTGAGTAAACATATTCGATAATGGCCGGAAGTGCTTCCACTGTTGTTCTTTTGGACTCGCCGGCGTCATGCATCAGAATATCGGGCTTGCGATATTTGGTAAGGGATTTTTGTACATTGGCCAGCAGCTTCTCAGGAGCCATATTATAAGCCTCCGCGTCGCAGCTGTCAACATTCCAGTCATGGTAAACAAATCCTCTGGCGGGAACGCTCTTTTTCAGCCGATCCATAATTCCCTCACTGTAATGCCTGCTGACCGTGTTGCTCGAACCTCCGGGAAACCGGATGATCCTGCTCCGGGTTCCGGTGACTCTGTAGACATAATTCTGAATCCTGTCTATCTCATTGAAAAACGCCTTTTCACTTCTGTAAATTTTTTTGTAGTCGTGGGTATAGGTGTGCAGGGCAATTGTATGGCCTCTGTCGACGATTGCCTTGTACTTATCCGCCATATCCTTGTGGTAGATGACAAAGAATGTCGCCTTGACATTATAATAATCCAGAATATCCAGTATATCCTCGGTGTATTCCGACGGGCCGTCGTCAAACGTCAGGTAAGCCACATAGCCTTCCTTGTGGGGCGTAAAATTGATGTATTGATCGTTGGGCAGAATCAGACCGTCCGGTTCGGCTTCGTCCGAGACAACAGGCTCCGATGAAACGTCCTGCGCCGGCTGAGAGGACACATCGGATGAAACTTCGGAGGAGTCCGAATCGGTGTCATCTTCAGATGAGACAGGCTCGGCTGACGTCTTTTTTACATCTTCTTCCTTTTGAATATTGAGATCGGACGCGCTCACCATTCTGTATTTCAGTCCCGAATCATCGTACACGGGAGACTTTCTCACATTTTTTTTGTTTTTTACAGAATCACTTGCGGATACTTCGCTGCTGTAGGTGATTTGCAGCACGTTTTCACGCACGCTTATCAGCGCCACCGACAGACACCCCAGCAGAAATGCCGCCAGCAGCACCAATGGAATGTAAAATGAAAATCCGGAGTCATATTTTTTATCAGTCAACTTCGTTCCTTCTCTCATTAAAATAGTAAAACCGTCACACCATTATGCTTCTCGAAGAAACCGATACTATCCCGTGAAAAAATATCCGTAAAAAATTACCTTGTATGTTGAATTACATCGGACTCTTCGGTAAGAGGCTCAATTTGATAGCCCTGAGAAAGAACATACTCAATGATATCAGGCAGTGCCTCCACGGTGGTTACTTTCGACTTGCCTGTGTCGTGCATAAGTATATTGATAACCTTCTTTTTCTTTATACCTGTTTTTACTTTTTCAATAAGCAGCTCAGGATCGCGGTTGATGCCGGAGGCGTCGGTGCTGTCTACATTCCAGTCGTGATAGATGAAGCCCTTTTCGGTCACGTCTTCCTTCAGATCCTTCATAATGCCCTTGTGATACTTATTGCTGATGGTATTGCTCGAACCGCCCGGGAAACGTATGATTCTGGAATCCACGCCGGTGACCTTCTCAACATAATCGTGTATTTTTTCGAGATCCTCAAAATATGCTTTCTCGCTGGCATAAATCTTCCGATAACTGTGGGTATAGCTGTGAAGCGCAATGGTATGCCCGCGCTCCACGATCGCCTGATACTTGCTCTCCATTTTTTTATGATATATCACAAAGAAGGTTGCCTTCACGTCGTATCGATCCAGTATATCCAGAATCTTCTCCGTATTCACAGAAGGTCCGTCATCAAATGTGAGGTAAGCTACCTTTTCATCGCTGTTCCTCTGTGGCTTGGCGGTTGTTGCGGTTGTCTGTGCCACGGACGAAGCGGTTGTCGTCGCAACGGCCGAAGCGTCAGTCGGGACGGCGGTCGCGGTGGTAGAGGAATGGTTGTATGTTGGCTCCTCAATAAAAAATGCCGATTCGTTCGTCGTGCCCGTAACGCTTTGCGAAGGTAACAGAGCGGTTGTCGTCTGTGTGGAATTCTGAGTGATAACGTAATACTTAATGCCGTTTCTGCCCTCTGTTTCCACAAAGTCATATTGACTGTCTGACGGCCAGTCATATGCCGAATCCTTTTCTACGGTATTGACGCTTACAGGCTTGTAAGACATGGAAGATAATACCACCGCAAACATCACAAACAACATGACAAATGTCACGGTAATCGGAATATAATAGTATTTGCCGCTGTTTTTTTTCATAATTCTCCCCACCTTATCATCACACATTTATGATACCACATATTCCTGTCAAATAAATGAATAATTATAAAACTTACCATAAAGAATATTTATTTTCTGACGGAAATGCCGTTCTGCGCAAGATAATTTTTGAGATCGGGTATTTCCAGCTCTTTGAAGTGAAAAAGCGACGCGGCAAGAGCGGCATCCGCTTTGCCGATGTCCAGGGCGTCCAGGAAGTGCTTCTTCTCCCCCGCCCCGCCGGAAGCTATCACCGGAATCCCGACGCTCTCGCTCACTGCTCGGGTCAGTTCCAGATCGTAGCCGTTTTTTTGTCCGTCGCAGTCCATGCTGGTGAGCAATATCTCGCCTGCTCCGCGCCTTTCGGCTTCAACCGCCCACTCCACCGCGTCAATGCCCATATCGACCCTGCCGCCGTTTTTGTAGATGGTCCATCCGCTGCCGTCAGTTCTGCGTTTGGCGTCAATCGCCACCACGACACACTGACTGCCGAATTTATACGCCGCCTCGGATATGAGTTCCGGACGAAGAATCGCCGCCGAATTGACCGACACCTTGTCCGCTCCCGCTCGGAGCAGCGCGTTAAAATCCTCCACCCTGCGGATTCCTCCACCAACTGTGAACGGTATAAACACGGTCTCCGCAACACGGCGCACCATGTCTATGACAATGCTTCTGTCATCTGACGAAGCCGTAATGTCCAGAAATACCAACTCATCGGCTCCCTGTCGGTCATACGCCGCGGCACATTCCACCGGATCGCCCGCGTCGCGCAGGTCGACAAAGCTGACGCCCTTGACAACCCTGCCGTCTTTTACATCAAGACAGGGAATAATTCGCTTTGCAAACATGTTTCAAACAACCTCCATCCTACACCAGCCCGACAAAATTGCCCAATATCTTAAGGCCAACGCTTCCGCTCTTTTCCGGGTGAAACTGCGTGGCAAACACATTCTCCCTCCACACGGCAGCGTGAAATTGGATTCCGTATTGCGCTGTCGCGCTGACAACGTCTTCATCTGAAGCCTCGAGATAATAGCTGTGGACAAAATACACATAAGGATTTTCCGGCAGGCCCTTGAATATGGGACAATCCGGGTCGTATTCCACGGAATTCCAGCCGATATGGGGAATCTTCAGTCCCATGTCCGAAGGAAAGCGCCTTACCTGCCCCGGCAGCAGCGAAAGCCCCTGCGCCTCGGGCGATTCCTCGCTGCTGTCAAAAAGCACCTGCAATCCGAGACATATGCCGAGAAACGGCTTTCCGCTCGCGGCAAATTCCCTGACTGTACCCACAAGTCCGCTCGAAGTCAGATGATCCATCGCGTCGCCAAACGAACCGACACCGGGAAGCACCGCGCCGTCGGCTGATGAAATAATCGCCGCGTCGGAGGTAACGGTATTCGCGCAGCCGATGTAATCCAGCGCTTTCTGTACGCTGAGAATATTTCCCGCTCCGTAATCTATAATAGCAATCATTTTTTACCGCCCTTTGCATTAGAGCCTGCTGACGTATCTTTTCACGCGCGTCCTGCCGCTGCCAAGGCAGCTGGCATCTCTTTACGCCATATTTTGCCAAAATCCTCGTTAATACACAAAGTATTTCCTGCGGTTTTGGCTTCATCTGGCGTAAAACCTGGCAGCGCAGTACGCACACGCCAAGATACGTCAGCAGGCTCTTAAATTGGATGTCATTATTTTATCACAAAATCGCCTGTTTTTCAATATCTTTGCAATAAATAGATATTTTATCACACTAATTTGTTAAAGTGTATAAAAATACAAGAACGCACGGAATATCCCTTGTGGCAATTTACTCCGTGCGCTATTTGTGAATCATCCGGAAAAGTGGAATCATCGCTGATCCTTCAGAATAATATTGTCTATCACCTTGTCGCTGGCAAGTCCGTCTGTGCTGTCAAAATTCTCGGCTACGAAGCGATGCAGCCGCTCCATCTCAAAATCACCCGTGCGTATGGCTTCCAGCAATTCTCCGGTCGTGCGGCAGACCTTGCCGGGCGCGTGACGGTCAAGCGTTCTGTGCAGCCCGCGCATAAGCTCGTATTCCTCCTTGTCAAAGGCATAGAAGAGCATGGGCTTGCCATGAAGCGAAAACTCGTAAATATTGGACGAGTAATCCGTGATCAGTATATCCGTCACATAAAACAGCTCATTGATATCGGGATAGGAAGTGAAATCAATGATCCTGCCCGCATACTTCGGGTCAATTGACATCGGCTTGGGAATGAACGGGTGCTGTTTGATGACAAAAAGATATTCGTCTCCGCAGAAATCGTATATCTCATCCCAGTCCAGCATTTCATAGGGATAATAGGAGGTTCTCTGCCCCGGTCCGCGGAAGGTCGGCGCAAAGAGAATAATCTTCCTGCCCTGCCAATCGGGATTCTTTTCGTAAAAGTCCCGTCTGAACACAGCCACACGCTTAGCGTCGAGATAATTGTCCAGCCGCATAAGCCCGTACGGCAGGCAGCGTTCACGGTCAATGCCGAACACCTCGGCGTACACGTCGCGCAGAAATTCACCGCCCACGATGGCGTAATCGAGCTGACGGTAGCAGCAGCGCCACGGATTGGGGGTTCCCTTTTTGCCGAAGCGGGCATACCCCACCGCCTTGAATCCCACGCCCGCGTGCCACACCTGCACCAGAGTGGTCTTGGGGTTGAGTCTGACATTATTGAAAAATGTAGAATAATCATCCACAAAGATGTAATCCTGTTTTGCGGTGACAAAGGCAAGTCTCAGCCACGTCCAGAGAATTTTGAGGTCGTTGTCATCCTCCAGCGTCTTGACAAACCAATATGACATTTTCAGTCTCGTCTTGTCCAGCTCCCGCTGTCTGATTCTGTCATCGAGAGCTTTGAGATTGCCGTTGATGGGACATCTCGACTCCGACATCAGCAGCACGCGGGTGCCGTCCTTCGGCGTGAGATGTGAAACAATCTGATATATAACGTCTATCACATTTTCCAGGAAGTAAATGAGCTTTTTGATGAACCGCTTTTTGAATCGCGGCGCCTCCACCCTGAATTGGCGCTTTTTGATATTGTCGTTGCGCACCATATAGGTAAAGGTCATCTCAAACACAAGCTCTTGCCCTTCTCTGACCGGAACAAATGTGAATACGCATGCGTAGCAGGTACCGGCATAGCGGTAAACCTTGTCCATTCCGCCCAGGCAGTATCCCACGTCCATTGTGATGGGCAGGGTCTGCCACTCGCCGCCGTCCATGCGGTATTTGAGATACCATACCCCGTTTGAGAGCATCCTGCCGCCGCCGATATTGGTAACATTCAGGGTGAGTTCGCCTGTCTCGGGGTCAAAATAATTGATCGGGTAAACCTTCGCGCATTTTTTGTCGGCAACGGCGAACTCAGCGGTTTCCCTATTGCCCCCGAGCTTTGCCTTGAGATAAATATTATCCCAGCGGAGAGAAGTAATGATTACGCCCGAATTTTCCATATTCCGCCCCTCACTGAGCCTGCTGTCCGTCGGACAACTGACAGATGAAATCCACTGTACGCTCCGCGGCGTGACCGTCCTCATAGCATTGCTTGTCATCGAGAAATACTTTTAATGCCTTGGCGTAGGATTCCCGGTCAAAAGCCATGATGTTCGCGGAAAGGGTTTCGTCGTTTTCGGCAATGGAGAACGGGGTCTGATCCAGCGGATAATAGAAGCCTCTGGAATTAATATACTGCTTGATGTCGCGGGCATAGATGAATGCCGGCGCGCCTTTGAGTATAAAATCGAATATCCAGCTTGAATAATCGGTAATACCCACGTCCGCTGCCGCGATCAATTCCTGCATATCTATATAATCGCTCGCGTCAATGATGGAAGTGCGGTTGGCAAACATACGTCTCAGCGCGACATTGTGGCGGTTGTGCATATGCGCCTTGACGATGACCTTCCACTCGCCGCCGAATTTTTTTTCAAGCGTATCTTTGAGCATCATGCAGTCAATCCTTATGGCGCTGACGTCGGACTTGTTGTCGCGGAAGGTAGGCGCGTAAAGCACCGTCCTGACATGCGGTTCGATGTGATAAAACTCGTACACCTTCTCACGAAGCTCCTTCATTTTCTGCCCGTCAAAGAGAATGTCGTTTCTCGGGTGGCCGAAATGGAGCTGCGGCACATCCGGCCAAAAGGACTCATGAAACACATTTTCTTCAAATACGCTGTCGGTGAGGAAATAGTCGATAAAATCAGCGGAATGACGCGCCAGATTGATCCAGCGCTTTTCACCGCCCAGCCGCTTGATTCCAAGCGAACCGTGCCATGTGTCGATATATATCTGCTCCGGTTTCTTGGGAATTTCCTTCCAGATGCAGTTGAGAGCGTTGTCCACCCAGAATTTGGCGGTTCCAAGGGCAAAATAGCTCGCCAGCGAGCCTCTGAGCACCAGCTTGACACCATCCGGAATGTTATATTTTTCCTTATGATAATACACGTCGCCATTCACGAGGAAAATAAGCTCGTAATCCAGTCCGCGCCTGAGTATCTCATCCGCCACATACTTGCAGTTGCAGGTGTAGCAATTCTGGAATGTGCCGAAAACAATGCGATTGGGAACGATCTTCATGTCTTTGAGCAGCTTGCGGCGCTTGCGGGTACCGATGGCTTCGTCGCGGTCGATAAAGAACTGAATGACCGGGTCGAAGATCTCGACCATCTTGTCATGGATGTTCCACTTGATCTTGCGCATGAAGTTGCCTTCCGCCATCGCGGTGATCCAGATATCCTTTTTGGTCTCCTTGATCAATGACATCTGCTGGGTTTCTTCATCATATTTTTCGATAAACATTCTATTACCTCATGTCTGAAAAAAAATTATGCTTGCATCATAAATCACAAATCACAAAATCACAATAAAAAACTTACTTCTTAAGTCCGCTGACAACTTCCTTTTCACCGAAGCCGAAGATCTGCTCCACCTCGTGATACTGCATCAGTCCGTGGAATATATACAGATCCTCCGGCGTTGTAACCTTCACATTTCCCCTGTTGCCCTGTACCATCACAACATCGTGACCCAGCTTTTTCATCAGTGTGCAGGTGTCAATGATACCCGTGTAATCCGGGTTCACCTCGCGCATTTTTTCATGGGCGGCAATTACATCCTTCAGGTAAAAGCACTGCGGCGCCTGTGCGGTGAAAAATTTGTCTCTTGACGGCACGTCCTCGATGGTCTTGCCGTCGGTACTGATGACAGGCGTCTCAAAAAGCGGCGTGCAGGTGACAGCTGAACCGTGCGTTTTGACGCACTCTATGTCCTCGCTGATGACCGCGGAGGTGATGTGCGGACGCACTCCGTCGTGAATCAACACGATATCGTCGCCGTCGTTTTCTTCATAGGCGAGCTTGAGCGCCTTGTAAATGGAATCCTGCCCCGTCGTGCCGCCCGGGACTATGCCGGCGACCTTTCGGATGAGATTTTTTTCAATGAGTCTTTTGAGGTGTTTGATATATTCCTCCTTGCAGGCGATGTATATCTTGTCGATCATATCATGCTCCTCAAAAATATCGAGCGTATGAATGATGATCGGCTTGCCTCCCACTTCGAGAAACTGCTTCGGCATTCCGGAACCCATGCGGGCGCCGCTGCCTCCCGCAAAAATAATGGCTATATTCTTGCTCATTTTTCAAAATTCCTTCCTATGTATTATCAAATCACACATGATCAGATGACGGGTGCTGCATTTACCCCATAAAAATACCGTATTCAGCAGAAGAACACTCAAAAAAACACACGCCCATATCTTTTATATTAAACCATACAAGCGACTGTTTGTCAAATAAAAGTTTGTGTTTAAAATTTTAAGATTGTGTTGACGGAATAACAGCAGATATACCAAAAAAACGGGGTATGCAATTCGTCATGCGAAATGCATACCCCGTTGGATAGTGGGTTTAAATGACTGCGTTAGAGCCGCCAATTATTGATATTCCACCACGTTGACCCATTTGAGCAGGAATTCTCTCTCTTCGGGCTTGCCCTTGACCGACTGCGAAGCGGCGACGATCGGAAGCCACTGCTGTACATACTGTCTGGCGGTGTCGCTCTTTAAACAATAGAGCTTCATGTATTTTTCCGCCAGCTCGGTTTTACCCTCCAGCGAGAAGAGCAGATAGGTTCTGGCCGCGTCGGCCGCGCCGTTGCCCTGGGTGACGTGCGACCAGTCAAGCACATAGGCCTTGCCTTCAGGAGTGATAATGATATTGCTGGGGTTGAAGTCACCGTGGCAGATCTTGATATGCTTCTTCATGCCTTCAAGGCGCACGTCAAGCTCATAACGTGTCGTTGCGTCAAGACCGGTTTCGGAGATTTTTCTCTCCATCTTATCCTTGAGCTTATTGAGAAGTCTGGCTCTCTTGCTCTGTATTTCAAGCTGGAGATCCACAAACATATCGAGATACTCATCCAGCTTGTCTGGGTTCTTCTCCATCAGTTCGGCGAGCGTGGTACCCTCGATGTAGTCAAAGACAATGGCCCATTTGCCGTCGATCATGGTGACCTGCTGCACTTTGGCTATCGGCAGACCCGTTTCTTCCACTCTGGCGGTATTGAGCGCTTCATTGAGTATGTCGGATTTGGAAAAATCCTCATTGAATACCTTAACCGTATAATTGCCGTCCCTGTAAATCACCTTATTGGGTCTGGTGGCAATTACTTCCATTTTGCTTGTATCAAATTCCATATTTTATTGTCCTCCCTACCGTTATTATTCACCGTAATATGCTTTGAGGTAAATATCCTTCAACTCGCTGATAAGCGGATATCTCGGATTGGCGCCGGTGCACTGATCGTCAAAGGCATTCTCGCTCATCTCGTCCAGGGCTGCCAGGAAGTCCTCTTCCGATACGCCGTAATCGGCAATGGTCTTCTTGATGCCGATTTTCTCCTTAAGTTCCTCCAGCTTGGCAATAAGGCCTTCCAGCTTCTCGTTGTCGTCCGCGCCGGGGATGCCGAGGTATTCGGCTATCTCAGCGTATCTTCTCAGAGCCTTCGGGTGATCGTACTGCGAGAATGTACCCATCTTGGTGGGAACCTCGGCGGCATTGAAGCGCATGACGTAGGTAAGCACGAGGGCATTGGCGATTCCGTGTGCGATATGATGATAGGCGCCCAGCTTATGAGCAAGCGAATGGTTGATTCCCAGGAACGCATTGGCAAACGCCATGCCGGCGAGTGTGGCAGCGTTTGCCATTTTCTCTCTGGCAAAGGGCTGGTTGTTGCCGTCTTCGTAGCAGGTGGGCAGGTAGTCAAATATTGTCTTGATTGCCTGAAGCGCAAGACCGTCGGTGTAATCTGTCGCCATGATGGAAACATAAGCTTCCAGAGCGTGGCTCATAGCGTCAATGCCCGAAGCGGAGGTAAGTCCCTTGGGCGCGGTCATCTGCATATCCGCGTCGACAATCGCCATATTGGGCAGAAGCTGGTAATCCGCAAGCGGATACTTGATGCCCTCGTCGTCTGTGATAACGGCAAAGGGCGTAACCTCGGAACCGGTGCCGGCAGAGGTCGGAACCGCGATGAAGTATGCCTTCTCGCCCATCTTGGGGAAGGTGTAGACTCTCTTGCGGATATCCATAAAGCGCATTGCCATATCCATGAAGTTTGCCTCGGGATGCTCGTAGAGAACCCACATGATCTTACCGGCGTCCATAGCCGAACCGCCGCCGACAGCGATAATGCAGTCAGGTTCAAAGGCGCGCATCTGCTTTACGCCTTCCTGAGCGCAGGCAAGTGTCGGGTCGGGAGCCACGTCAAAGAAGGTGGCGTGGGTAATGCCCATTTCATCGAGCTTGTCGGTAATGCACTTGGTGTAGCCGTTCTTGTAAAGAAACTGGTCGGTGACGATAAAGACCTTCTTTTTGCCCATGACGTTCTTAAGCTCGTCAAGCGCAACGGGCAGGCAGCCCTTTTTGATATAGACCTTTTCAGGCGCTCTGAACCACAGCATGTTTTCTCTCCTCTCGGCTACCGTCTTGATGTTGATGAGGTGCTTTACACCCACGTTTTCGGAAACAGAGTTGCCGCCCCACGAGCCGCAGCCCAGTGTGAGCGAGGGAGCAAGCTTGAAGTTGTATATGTCGCCTATGCCGCCGTGCGAGGAGGGAGTATTGACCAGTATGCGGCAGGTCTTCATTCTGGCGCTGAATTCGTCGATCTTTGCCTTCTCGGTGAGCGCGTTGCAGTAGAGAGAAGATGTGTGTCCGTAACCGCCGTCGGCAACCAGCTGCTCCGCCTTTGCCACAGCGTCTTCAAAGTCCTCTGCCTTGTACATGGCGAGCACCGGTGAGAGCTTTTCGTGGGCGAATTCCTCGGAAATGTCGACGCTTTCGACTTCACCGATCAGCACCTTGGTGGCCTCGGGAACTTCCACGCCCGCAAGAGCGGCAATGGTAACAGGCTTCTGACCGACGATCTTGGCGTTGAGCGCGCCATTGATGATCATGGTCTTGCGCACCTTGTCCTTTTCGTCGTCATTAAGGAAGTAACATCCTCTTGCGGCGAATTCCGCACGGACGTCGTCGTATATTTCCTTATCGACGATGACCGACTGTTCGGAGGCGCAGATCATGCCGTTGTCGAAGGTCTTGGAATGAATGATTGAGTTGACCGCCAGCAGAATATCCGCCGACTTGTCGATGATGGCGGGAGTGTTGCCCGCGCCGACGCCCAGAGCAGGCTTGCCTGAGCTGTAGGCCGCCTTGACCATGCCGGGACCGCCTGTGGCAAGAATAATGTCCGCTTCCTTCATAACAAGGTTGGTCATTTCCAGTGAAGGCACGTCTATCCAGCCGATAATTCCCTCGGGAGCACCTGCCTTGACAGCCGCTTCAAGTACAATTTTGGCCGCGGCAATGGTGCTTTTCTTTGCTCTGGGATGGGGACTGATGATGATACCGTTTCTTGTCTTGAGACAAATGAGTGTCTTGAATATCGCGGTAGATGTGGGGTTGGTGGTAGGGATAACGGCGGCTACCACTCCGATAGGCTCGGCAATCCTCTTGGTGCCGAACGCCTTGTCCTCCTCTATCACACCGCAGGTCTTTGTGTCCTTGTAGGCGTTGTAAATATACTCCGCCGCGTAATTGTTTTTGATGACCTTGTCCTCAACCACACCCATGCCTGTTTCCTCAACAGCCATTTTCGCCAGCGGAAGTCTTGCCATGTTCGCAGCAGTCGCTGCCGCGAGGAAGATCTTATCCACCTGCTCCTGGGTGTAGGAGGCAAAGATTCTCTGAGCTGCCTTGACCTCTTCGAGTTTCTTTTCCAGCGCTTCCACGCTGTCTACAATCCGGTAGTCTGCCATAGTGAATTTCTCCAATCTTTGGTAATTATGTAATACCTCTCCAGTGAATCACAAGAAAGTACCACTTCTTCGTTAATATTTTAACAAAGATTTCGCCAGTTGTCAAACATATTTTTATAAATACGTCTTTGATGCATATTATACCCAATAATCATATAAAATTCAATATTTTTTTTGAAAACATTATTGATTTTTGTGTTTAATTTTATTAAAATACTTAAAATAGACACAGTTTATACAAATTTTAAGGTTATAATAATAGTGAGATTGAAAGGTGGTGTTCCATTTTATGAGAAGAAATGTGATGGCAGCTTTTGCGCTGTCGCTCAGTATTGTGGGTACGGTTATTTCCATTACGGGCATTGTCCTTGCCGCCTGCGGTCTTGGCAGCAGCCGACACGTCTACAGACATTAGTTTTTTCCTCCAATAAAACAAAGCCGGACTGACATTGCCTGCTTTTTTGCAGGGAATTGCAGTCCGGCTTTGTTGTTTGTTATGACGCTGTACGCAGACTGATGCGGAGCTTGTCGGCAATCATGGCGATGAATTCGCTGTTGGTGGGCTTTCCTCTGGAATTATGAACAGTGCTGCCGAAGTACGAGCAGAGAAAGTCAATGTCTCCCCTGTCCCACGCCACCTCAATGGCATGACGTATCGCCCTCTCGACCCTCGAAGGCGTGGTACCGAAGCTGTCCGCCACCTTGGGATAAAGCTGTTTGGTCACAGCGTTGATCATCTCCGGCTGCATAACCACAGTCACAATGGCGTACCTTATATACTGATATCCTTTGATGTGTGCGGGAACTCCGATCTTGTGTATGATGTCGGTCACCATTATCTCCAGTTCGCCCGGGTCGGCCGACAACACGCCGCCGAAACCTTCGGCGCCGCGCGACACGGAAATTTTGTTCCTGTCCGTTGAGCAAAGCAGCGAGCAGACGGCTTCGGGCGGGGTATCACGGGTGATCACCGCCGAAACGCCCGCGCCGTAAAGTTCCCGTTCCAGACGGAATGATGTAAACTCACTTATAACTATGAATTCCGGACAATTCTGCCCCAGCCTTCGCTTTGCCTCCCTGATAAAGGAAATGGCGTCGGTATCGCCCGCGTACATATCCATCAGCACACATGAGGGACTGTGTTCCTCCATGGCCGCAAAAAAGGATTTTCCGTCGTTTGAAACCGAAACGATTCCACCTGCCGCTTTCAGCAATGCCGCCGAATCGTCCGGCGATTTGACTTCATTGATTCTGCGGATAAGGGCATTTTTGTTTTTATGAGACATAATGACTTTGGCACTGCTATACATTGGGTACATCTCCGAATGAATTATTTGCTTATTTGTTATGCCCGTATGCTGACGAATCAACGCCAATCGGGGCATATTCCGTCGACGTGTTTAAGCTGTGAAATATGCTACCACTAAAAAAACGATTTTTCAACATTTTGTTAACAAAAAAATCTGCTTATTTTAATTTTTGTACCCACGCACAAAAAAAGCATTCATTAATTCGACAAAACGCGGCGGCAGCCGTTCACATTCCGACCGCCGCCACGCGACGCCATATGATCATTTTGCCATCAAAGAATGATGCAGATCAATCCGCTGCATCCCTCGTTGATAATGCGTTCGATGGTTTCGCGCATTTTATCGCGGGCATCAATGGGCATCTTGCTGAGCTTGTTGTGAAGTCCCTCGTTGACCAGCTCGTGAAGCGATTTGCCAAAAATATTGGACTGCCAGATGGACGAAGGCTCTTCCTCAAAGCCGCGCAGCAGATATTTGACCAGATCCTCCGACTGCTTCTCCGAACCGACAATCGGCGCCACTTCGGTGGTGATGTTGGTTCGGATGATGTGCAGCGACGGCGCGGAGGCAGTCAGACGCACACCGTATCTTCCGCCCTGGCGCATAAGCTCGGGTTCCTCCAGAGTGAGTTCATCCATAGTGGGCATGACAATGCCGTAGCCGGTGCGTTCCACCTGATCGAGAGCGTCGCTGAGCCTGTCGTATTTGCTCTTGACAGACGCAAGTTCGGTGATGGAATTCATCAGATCGGCTTCGTTTCTGATCTGAAGCCCGGTTTTCTCGCCGATGATCCTGTAGAAAAGATCGGGCTGAAGTTCCACTCTGACCCGTGTTTTGCCCGTGCCGAGGTCAATACTGCGTGTCGCGGCACTGACCACGTACTGATTATCCGAGAGCGCGGAAACCAGACGGTCTATCTCCCTGATGCGGTGAATTCCCTTTGCCGCCGAACGGATGGTCCCCATGATGTCGCTCTTGAGCCAGTGATCACGGTCAAGTGAATTAATCCAGCCCGGCATGTCGATTGCCACCGAACGGACGGGAAATTCATACAGCACCTCCGAGAGAATGCCCTGAATTTCGCTTTCGCTTATCTCCTGACAATTGACCGCCATCACCGGAACGCCATACTTGTCGGTCAGACGGTCCGCAAGCGCCTTGCTTTCCTCCTTGGAAGGATCGGAGCAATTGAGCAGCACGGCAAAGGGCTTGTTGATCTCCTTAAGCTCGTTGATAACGCGTTCCTCGGCTTCTTCGTATTCCTCGCGGGGAATGTCGCTGATGCTGCCGTCGGTGGTGACCACAAGCCCGATGGTGGAATGTTCGGTGATCACCTTGCGGGTGCCGATTTCGGCGGCGAGATTGAAGGGAATCTCCTCATCGTACCACGGTGTTTTGACCATTCTCGGCGCGTTGTTCTCGATATAGCCCAGCGACGAAGGCACGATGTAGCCCACACAGTCAATCATTCTCACCCGGAATGAAGCCGTGTCGTCCAGTTCAATCTCAATGGCCTCCTCGGGAATGAACTTCGGCTCGGTGGTCATAATGGTACGTCCGGCCGCCGACTGGGGCATTTCGTCGGTAGCGCGTTCCACCTTGTATTTGCTGCTCATGTTGGGGATTACGAGCGTTTCCATGAATTGCTTGATAAAGGTGGATTTGCCGGTCCGCACGGGACCGATCACGCCGATATATATATCGCCGCCGGTGCGTTCGGCGATGTCTCTGTAAATTTTGGTATCTCCCATTTTTTCCATATTGATGCGCATGCTCCTTCCTTATGCCGTCACTATCAGCAGCTTGCTTTCTTCCACGGCTTCGCCGTCTATTCCGTTGTCGATTTTTATCGACTCCACAGAGGAATTGTATTCACGGGCGATGTCCCACAGTTCCTCTCCCGCTTCGGCAAAATACAGCACGGCTGCGGGGCGGTTTTCATCCGATTTGGGACGGTTTTCGTCCAGTTCGACCGAACAGATCTGTCTGGCCGGAATATCCTCATACAGCGAGCTGTGCAGACAAAGCTCAATCTGAAGTTCCAGCTTGCTTTCGCCCGCTATGGTATAGCCGCAGGATTTTACACCGGCACGGCATTCGGGACGGACCATCTGTCCGCACGCCGGCTGGGAAACGGCACATTCAAAGCGGACGTTTTTTTCACTGTAGACGATGCCCTTTGAAGGATCGCGTATGATCATGCAGACTGCCATGTTGCCCGTGACAACCGTCTTGCCGTCGCGGTAATTGCTGCGGCTGTCCAGCACGCTGCACCAGAGGTCACAGACACTCTCTGTCCTGATATCGCCGGTATCAAGCGACTGCTTATAAACAACCGTGTCATATGCCGTATCGCAGAGTCTTTCCAGTCTTACCTGCTTCCTGACGCAATTGACCTCGTAATTGACCGAATAGGCGTCGCTCACCCATTGAACCTTTGTGTCGCGGTACGCCCTGATATCGGCGGTAACGCGGATATCCACGTCCACTCTGCGGTATTCGCCGTCGGAATCGGTGCGGGGAGACACTTCCAGCATATCGCAGCAGAGCGTCACATCCGCTTTGCAGTCCTCGTCGATTCCCGGCATATCAAAGAACTGATTGAAGGGAATGACGTATTCCAGATGTTCCGGAGTTTCGTCCTGCTCGGTGGTATAGACCATGGTGAATATCGCGTCGCCCTTGACGGTCAGCTTGCCGGCAATCGGCTGACATTCCTCCATGCACAGCACCGCGTCGCTGCGGATGATGGTGGAAATCGGCGGCTTGCCCTCACTCAGCTCAATCGCCTCGCTCAGATCAAAGCCGGTCTGCGTGCAGCACACCAGATTGCTTATTTCACCCGATTCCATGCGCAGGCGAAGGCCTTCGCCCTCCACGTCGGTGATTAACTCGTTCTGTCTGCCGCAAATGGCGGTCATATGAATGGTGAATGCTCCGTGTATATCCAGTCTGCGCTGATTGACCACCCGGCAGTTGACATAGTCCACATGCGCGTCGGCCAGCAGCTTGACATTCTCGGTGGTGTCATCGTAAGGCACGCTTGCCCTGAAGGGGTAATCCCTTTCACAGCAGCGTATCTTCTTCTCTCGGTCGTCGAGGTAAATGATCGAAATCCTCGCGTTTCCCTCCACAACAAGCGAATCAAAATTCACCTGGCGTGAGGTGATCATCGGCACCAGGCGGCATTTTAGCAGCTTGCCGATGTCGGGGCAGTAGTCGGGCAGCGTAAGCTCGGTATCCACCGCCTGCTCGCAGTTTCCCTCGAACAAAACTTCCTTGGCGAATACCGATTCGCCCGCAGCTTTACATTCCATGAGCTTCTCTCCTTTTGGGGAAGTACCTGTTGCTTTGGCACTTCTTTTGATTTCTGTCAAATTAATATTCACATCATGTCCGGTATATGCATGTATTTACATAAAAACCGAAATTCAATCTGCACAAATTCCCCGCGGGATTTGACAAAATCATTTTTATGAATTGCACACTTGACAAAAAAGCCCCAAAATCATATAATAATAGCACAACGTGTGGCATCAACTGCGTAAATCCGGTTGATATCCGCACGTTTTTTTATTCGCTGTCAAAGCCGTGCGGAGCAGAATATGGCTGCCGCACGGCTTTTTTTATCTTGAAAGGAATGACGCCAATGAAGACAAACGACAATTCTAACAGGTATCTGGGAGAGGAGCCTGTCGGCAGGCTCATGCAGAAATATTCCATTCCCTGCATCATCTCACTGCTGGTGGGGGCTTTGTACAATATCGTCGACCAGATATTCATCGCAAACGCCTCTTATCTCGGCTCATACGGAAACGCCGCCAATACGGTGGTATTTCCGCTGACGGTCATCGCGCTTGCCATCGCCGTGATGATCGGCGACGGCTGCTGCGCATTTGTCAGCCTGAGTCTGGGCATGAACAATCCCGACCGGGCCAAAAAGAGCGTGGGCAATGCCGTTGTCGCGGTGACGGCAGGCGGACTGCTGCTGTGCGCGATATATCTGATTTTCAGCAACGGCATCATCGCGATGTTCGGAGGCACCGTCAACGCCGAAACCTTCCGGTACTCCAAGGAATATTTCTTTTACATCACACTGGGGATTCCCTTTTATATGTTCGGTCAGGCGCTCAACCCGATCATGCGCGCCGACGGAAGTCCCCGCTTCGCGATGATTTCCACTCTGGCGGGAGCAGTGCTCAATGTCATTCTCGATCCGCTGTTCATTTTCGGATTCAAATGGGGCATGATGGGCGCGGCTCTCGCAACAGTACTCGGACAGATCGTCACAGCGGCTCTCGCGGTGTGGTATCTGCTGCACATGAAGCTTGCAAAGCCCGCAAGAGATGATTTTGCCATCGACCGGGGGATATGCCGGAAATTCCTCATGCTGGGAGCCACCAGCTTTTTGTCGCAGATATCGCTGGTGGCGGCAATGGCCGCTATCAACAATATGATACGCCAATACGGCGCGCTGGACCCGGTTTTCGGCATGGAGCAGTACGCCCAGATTCCGCTTGCAGTGGTCGGCATTGTGATGAAATTCTTCCAGATTGTCATTTCAATCGTTGTGGGCATGGCGGCAGGCTGTATTCCCATTGTGGGCTTCAATATGGGCGCCGGACTCAGGCACAGGGTAAAGCAGCTTTTCACCAAGCTGCTGATGTGTGAAGCCGCTGTCGGTGCGGTGTCTCTGATAATTGTGGAGTTCTTCCCCGGACAGCTTATCAGGCTCTTCGGCGCGGCAAACGAAAGCGTCTTCTACACGCAATTTGCTCTGCGTGCGTTCCGGATTTATCTGTGCATGATTATCTTCGCCTGCGTCAACAAGGCATGCTTCATCTTTTTGCAAGCAATGGGGCAGGCTGTGGAATCCACCGCTCTTTCCATGATCCGTGAGATTGTGTTCGGCGTGGGATTTGCGCTGCTGCTGCCCAAATTCTTCGGACTGAGCGGCGTGCTTTATTCAATGCCTGTCTCTGACATTCTCACATTCGCAATCGCCCTGCTGCTCATACTTCGAACCTACCGGACGCTTGATGAGCAAAGCGTTTGATCGGGCATCATCATAAAAAACGAGGACTGGCGGAATTACAGCAAACTCCGCCAGTCCTCTTGTCAACAAAAGGAATATCACAAAAACAGACAAATTCAGACCCTTTTAACCGCAATTATTTACCGTTTCATTATTGACAAATCAGCCAAAATGTAAGATAATAGCTTATGTATATAAACTAATGAAGGAGTTTTTTCAAATGGGTTTTACTATTGCTGAAAAAATCATCAAGGCTCACCTGGTGGAGGGTGAAATGATTCAGGGCACCGACATCGGTCTCAGAATCGACCAGACCCTTACGCAGGACGCCACCGGCACCATGGCTTATCTTGAGTTTGAGGCTATGGGCGTTCCGAGAGTCAAAACCGAGCGTTCTGTGGCTTACATCGACCATAACACGCTCCAGACAGGCTTTGAAAACGCCGACGACCACCGCTTCATTCAGAGCGTTGCCAAGAAGCACGGCATTTATTTCTCACGTCCCGGCAACGGCATCTGCCATCAGGTTCACCTCGAGCGCTTCGGCATTCCCGGCAAGACGCTCATCGGCTCCGACAGCCACACTCCCACCGGCGGCGGAATAGGCATGCTGGCAATGGGCGCGGGCGGTCTGGACGTAGCGGTCGCTATGGGCGGCGGCACATATTACATCACAATGCCCAAAATGGTACGTATCAACCTCACCGGCAAGCTCTCCCCCTGGGTGGCAGCAAAGGATATCATTCTCGAAGTGCTGCGCAGAATGTCGGTCAAGGGCGGCGTAGGCAAAATCATCGAGTACGGCGGAGAGGGCGTGAAGACCCTTTCTGTTCCGGAAAGAGCCACCATCACCAACATGGGTGCGGAGCTTGGCGCCACAACCTCCGTATTCCCATCGGACGAAATTACCAAAGCCTTCCTTAAGGCACAGGGCAGAGAATCCGACTGGACAGAGCTTAATGCCGACGACGACGCGCATTACGACGAAATTCTCGAAATCAACCTCAGTGAGCTGGGACCGATGGCGGCAGCTCCCCATATGCCTGACAACGTCAAGACCATCGACGAACTGAAAGGCAAGAAAATTGACCAGGTGCTTATCGGCTCCTGCACCAATTCCAGCTACCTCGACCTCATGCGTGTTGCCCACATACTCAAGGGCAAGACGGTTCACCCAGACGTGAGCCTCGGCATTGCACCCGGCTCAAAGCAGGTGTACAACATGCTGGCGGCCAACGGCGCTCTGGCGGACATCATTGCCGCCGGCGCGAGAATTCTCGAATGTGCCTGCGGTCCCTGCATCGGTATGGGCCAGTCCCCCAACTCCAAGGGCATCTCCCTGCGCACCTTCAACCGCAATTTTGAAGGCCGCTCCGGCACCAAAGACGGCCAGATCTATCTGGTTTCGCCCGAAACCGCCGCGGTTTCCGCCATTGCAGGCGTATTCACCGACGCGCGCGAACTAGGCGAAGCCGTGGAAATTCCCATGCCCGAGCAGTTCCTCATCAACGACAACATGATCGTTCCCCCCGCGCCGGTCGAGGAGATGGACAGCGTAGAAATCCTGCGCGGTCCCAATATCAAGCCTTTCCCCACAAGCGAACCGCTTCCCGAATCGGTCACAGCAAAGACACTGCTCAAGGTGGGCGACAACATCACCACCGATCACATCATGCCCGCCGGCGCCAAGATTCTCCCCTATCGCTCCAACATCCCCTATCTTTCCAACTTCTGCTTTGCGGTGTGCGACGAGCAGTTCCCCGAACGCTGCCGCGCTGAGGGCAAGGGCATCATTGTGGGCGGCAGCAATTACGGTCAGGGTTCCTCCCGCGAACACGCCGCGCTTGTTCCGCTCTATCTGGGCATCAAGGCTGTCATCGTCAAGTCGTTTGCCCGCATACACCTTGCCAACCTGGTGAACGCCGGAATCGTTCCGCTGACATTTGTCAATGAAGCCGATTACGACACGGTCGATCAGATGGACGAACTGGAAATCCCCGATATCCGCGAGCTTGTCGGCCGGTCCGAAATCACCGTCCACAACAAGACCAAGGGCACTTCCTTCAAGGTCAGCTGTCAGATATCCGCCCGTCAGCGCGACATCATTCTCGCGGGCGGTCTGCTGGACTACACCAGAGAAAGCGTAAAGTGATCTTTTTGGGGAAAGGTTGAAAGATCATGTCGGACAACAAAAAAATATCAATGTCGGTAGTGCGCCGTCTTCCCCGCTATTACAGATTTTTGCTCGAGCTCAAAAACAACGGCATATACCGCATTTCATCCAAGGCGCTCGCTGAAAAAATGGGCGCTTCGGCTTCACAGATTCGTCAGGATCTGAATTGCTTCGGAGGCTTCGGTCAGCAGGGTTACGGCTACGACGTGCCGAAACTGTTTGATGAAATAAGCGCCATTCTGGGGCTGGACAGCAGGTACAAGGCCATCCTGCTCGGCGTGGGCAATCTCGGCAGAGCCGTGATCAACCATGTGGATTTTCGATCAAGAGGATTTGAGCTGACTGCGGTATTCGACAACAATCCCGCGCTTATCGGCTCCCGGATAAATGGCATGACTGTTCTGGACGTAAGCGGTCTTGCGCAATACTGCAAGGCAAATCCGGTGGACGCCGCTATTCTCTGTCTGCCCAAGGAAAGCGCGGAGCAGACAGGGGACATTCTCTACGGCAGCGGCGTGCGCTGCTTCTGGAACTTCAGCCACTTCGATCTCGCGCTGAAATATGACGACGTTATCACCGAAAATGTCCATCTCAACGACAGCCTTATGACCCTTTGCTACTGCATGACCCAGAGCAAACAATCGTCTCAGACTCAGACGGAACAGTAAACAAAAACAAAGGCATACTGACCATTGAAAATTCCACATGGTCGGTATGCCTTTTGTTCATTTGTGTCAATGATTGATTCAAGATTTATTCGCGATTTATTCGCGATTTATTCGTGATTTACTCGCGATTTATTCGTGATTTATTCGTGATTTATTCGTTGTAAAGCGCCAGACTGTCGAGCTTCCACACGCCCTTTTTTCTGACAAAATTGATGTGGCTTCTGTAAAGCCCATATTTCTTTCTGCAATCCTCCGTGTGGTTCACGCTCACTGTCAGTCGGGAGGAATCGTCCAGGTAATACTGGCTTTTGTCCTTGACCGTGCGGTTTCTCGCGCCGTCCACAAAATAGAGTGCGCCGTCTCTTTCGCCGAAGTACTGGCTCAGTTCATCGACAGCCTTTGAGCCGGATTTCTGTTTGACAAAATTCTTGAATTTTCTGTAGGAGCCGAACCGCTTGTCGGTAATTTTATACCACAGCGCCCCGTCTTCCTCGGTGCAGACTATCTCTCCGTTTTCGTCACATTCCATCTCGATGCCCTTGAATATGCTCTTGCTGCCGAAACGGATTACCTCGCCGTCATCGTCTTCCTCGCCGGACGCCGCCTTGTCGGCCGCCTTGCGCTCGTAGGAACCAACCGGATAATTCTGCGCCGCCTGGTCATCCTGTCCGGTGCCGTCGGTCACATTCTTGCCGTCCGAACAGCCGCACAGAAGCAAAGCCAGAAGCAGTGCGCACATGAATGTCGCCGCTGTGAACCGTCCGGCTTTTTTGGTGTTTTTCATTAATTCAATGTTTTTTATTCTCTTCATTTTCTTCACGCTGACCACACTCCCCAAATTTCAAAATCATTATATTCCTTTTGCAAAAAAAACAAAAGTGTTTTTTCAAATATGTAACCATTTGTAAATGAGATTAAACAAATTTGTAATTTTCATCTTAGA
>ONYN01000141.1 GCA_900322085.1 uncultured Eubacteriales bacterium
GCCAAGAGGAACAAGTTCCCCCTGGACTCCCACGCTCGCAAGCTCGCTGATTATGCGCTGCGCTTGCTTTTTTCTTGTTACTTTTACAATCGCCTGCATTTTTCCCGCTCAGTTGGCGACTGAACGCGAACGTTTCAGCTCGTCCGAGTCCAGAATGATCGTAACAGGCCCGTCGTTGAGCAGTTCCACCTTCATATCAGCCCCGAATTCTCCCGTCTGCACGTCTGCCATGCCGTACTCTTCACGCAGCAGCTTCACATAATATCCGTACAGTTCATTTGCCGTATCAGGCTGTGCCGCATTGGTAAAGCTCGGCCGGTTTCCCCTGCGGCAGTCGGCATAAAGCGTGAATTGCGATATCACCAGCACCGAACCCCCGATATCAGCCAGCGACAGATTCATCTTGCCGTTATCGTCGCAGAATATCCTCATTCCGGCTGTCTTTTTCGCCAGAAGCCGCGCGTCCTCTGCCGTATCTCCTTCACCCGCTCCGAACAGCACCAGAAATCCCTGTCTGATGCTCCCCTTCACACTTCCGTCTATCGACACTGAAGCATGTGCGACACGCTGAATGACAGCACGCATATCCATCATCTCCATTCAAAATCGGATGTTTTTTCGACACAACTCATCAAAAGACTACCGAATGCTTAATTCTATCAAAAATCGGCAGCCCGACTAATTGCAGACCGCCGATTAATTTATTGCTGCTCGTTTTTCAGCTTTTCGTACTGCCCTTTGATTGCCTGAAAGCTGGCTCCGCTGATAATATGCTCTATTCTGCATGCGTCCTTCACCGCTGTTTCAGGCTCAACGCCCAGCAGAATAAAATACTCGGAAATGGTGCGGTGGCGCTCGTACATCTTATCTGCGATTTCAAAGCCGGCATCGGTGAGCGTAATGAATCCGCTGTCATCGACATTGATATAGCCGTTTTCACGCAGATTTTTCATCGCAACACTTACACTCGGCTTGGAAAAGCCCAGCTCATTGGCGATATCTATGGAACGCACGGATCCTTTACGTTCATTTATGATAAGAATTGTTTCAAGGTAATTCTCGGCAGATTCTCTTATATTCATTTTTGTATAAGACTCCCCTCAATTAACTAAAACTCATTTTTAATTAATATAATTAATTTAATTATACACTCAGACAGCCACAATTACAACAATTATTTCAATGTATTATAAAAATAATTATTTAATTTTTCGTGAATTAGATCCTTCACACCTGAAAATTATTTAAAATACATATATAGTCTGCATTGAAGGGTACCGTTGTAAAGCTTGCGCTGCTTATCGCATTTGCGTCCGAAATACTGCTCGAACTGTTCGTCGGGGGTGATAACCGCATAGCTCCACCCGCTTTGACGAAGGAATTTTTCGCCCATCGTTTTGTAAATGGCACGTGCGCTGTCCACATCCATCAGACGCTCTCCGTAAGGTGGATTGCACACCACAACACCCTTCTCTCCGTCATGTGTAAAGTCTGCTATATCCCTCTTTTCAAAGGTAATTCTTCTGGACATTCCCGCCTTGTATGCGTTTTCCTTAGCAAGCTCAATCACCTCAGGGTTAATGTCATAGCCGCACGCACTGAATTCCGCGTCACGCTTGATAAGATCCTTTGCCCTCGTGCGTTCACTCTGCCATATGCCGGAATCAATGGTGCGCCATTCCTCAGAGACAAACGACCGGCGGAGTCCCGGCGCGACATTCAGCGCCTTGAGCGCCGACTCTATGAGGATGGTTCCGGAGCCGCAGCAAGGGTCGATGACATGCGAATAGCTGCGCACAAAGGCAACGTCCGCCATCGCCGCCGCCAATGTCTCACGGATTGGCGCAATGGCTCCGTTGCGGCGGTATCCTCGCTTGTGAAGGCTTGCGCCGGAGGTGTCGATCATCAGCAGCACATTATCCTTCATAATGATGAAATTGACTCTGTGAATCGCTCCTGTTTCCTCAAACCAGCCGAGTGAATATTTTGTCGAGAGGCGATCTACAATTGCTTTTTTGATGATCTTCTGACAGTCAGGAACAGAGTGAAGCTTTGAGCTGAGCGAGCTTCCTTTGACCGGGAACGCGTCGGATTTGCCTATCCATCTTTCCCAGGGCAGCGCCTTGGTTCCCTCAAAAAGCTCGTCGAAGGTAAATGCCCTGAACCTGCCCATTACAATGCAGATACGCTCGGAATAACGGCTGTTGAGATTCGCTCTCACGAGCATGCTCTCGTCACCCTCAAAGAGGACTCTGCCGTTCTCGGGAGCGACATTTTGCGCTTCCATGCGTCGCAGTTCTCCCGCAACAAGTCCCTCGACTCCGAACTGACAGGGAGCCGCCATCAGTATTTTTTCGCTTATCTTAATCAAAACCTTTCAAATCAAATCAAAGCATCACACCGTCTTATCAGGACGAAGCTCGTTCCAGCTGTATGACGTGCCGGCGGGAGTTATTACGAGCTGGCACTCGCGGCTGTAAGGCTTCTTTTTTCTCCACATCACACACTCATAGATGATCGAATCATGTCCCTTGTATGCGTAGAGAAACTCCAGTGTGTGTCCCTTTTCCCTCATCTTTCGTGCGAGCTTTTCAATGCTGAACACCTTGCGAACCGTCTTGTTTTTCTTTTTGAAAAAGACATAGCAGGTAAAGTTCGATTCGGGATGATCATCCTGGGGAAGAATGAAATCAACCTGTGCCTGACCTGTCATCATAGTCTTGCCGTATGTGTTGCGGGGATGTCTCTTGCCTATACATATGCCGTCGGCAAATGTGAATGACAAGACATTCCCGTTAAGTCCGACCGCCGTCGCACGGCAGTCGTGAAGGCTGATGCTTCTGTCGCTGTTTTCAATAAACTGATACATGATAAAAAAATCCTTTCTTCAAACCGTTATTTCAATTAGAATATTTTCAAATCCGACAACACAGCTCTCGTAATAACCGTCGCCCGTTGTTCTCGGATTGCTTGTCACTGCATATCCGTCCGCTCTGAGCCGTTCGGTCAGAGCGTCCACATTTTCCATGCTTCCCACGCCAAATGCCGTATGAATGTATCCCGTGTGGAGCTGTAAACCGGGAATATCGGGAACATCGGGCCTTTGCATGATTTCAAGCCTTGCTCCCCCGTCAAATGACAGAAAATACGAACGGAAATCCGTCGTGGGATTATGGTACATTCTCCCCGCGCTGGCACAGAAATATTTTTCAAAAAACACTCTGCATCCTTCCAGATCATTGACATAAACCGCTATATGGTCAATTTTCATACTGTTCACGACCTTATCCTCACAAATGTGCCGTTCGGAATCTGTTCGCCGCTGTACGGTATTTTTACCGTCATCATGGCGTGAGGTGCGGATTCGATGGAATTGCCATCACCGTCGTACATCTCGCTTATCTTGAGAAGAAAAGGCTTTGCGTGCGGCGGCATGATATCCAGCGTATCGCCTGTGCGGAATTTATTGCGCTGACTGAGCGTGAGAATACCTTCGCCGCAGCTTTCCACCATTCCGGCGACCTTGTATTCGCGCACATATCCTCCGTTGGACAGGACCTGTCCGGGCTGACCGCCAAGATAGAATCCGGTGGAATATTCCCTGTGACTGACCTTCCGCATTTCTTCAAGGATCACCTCATCGGGGCGGTAATCGGATGAGGGATTGGCGTAATATCCGTCTATCGCCTGTCGGTAGGCATTCGTCACCGCCGCCGTATAATACGCGGACTTCGCCCTTCCCTCTATCTTGAACGAAGTAATGCCACATTCCACCAAACGCGGAATATACTCAATCATACACATATCGCGTGAATTGAGAATGTGGGTACCGTTGTCCTCGAATATCTCAAATTGCTGCCCCTCACGCTTTTCTTCGGTGAGATAATACTTCCACCGGCAGGGCTGTGCGCAGTCGCCGCGGTTCGCGTCGCGTCCGGTCATGTAGCTGGAAAGCAGACACCTGCCGGAAAACGACACGCACATCGAACCGTGAACGAATGTCTCTATTTCCAGTGCGGAGGGCGTTTTGGCCCGAAGTGAGGCTATTTCCTCAAAACACAGCTCCCTTGCCAGCACGACACGAGATGCACCCATATTGTAAAATTCGTTTGCTGTGGCGTAATTGGCAACACCCGCCTGGGTGGATATGTGAATATGCACATCGGGCGCGTATTTCTGGGCCAGACGCATCACGCCTATGTCGGCAATGATGAACGCGTCCACTCCCGCATCCGCCGCCTTTTGCAAAAAATCGGGCAATGCATCTATTTCATCGTTTCGCGGAATGGTGTTGCAGGTGACGTACACCTTAGCGCCTGTGGAATGTGCCAGCTTCACGCCCTCGGCAAGCTGCTCATGGGTGAAATTATTCGCGCCCGCTCTCATGCCAAACGCCGTCCCGGCGAGATACACCGCATCGGCTCCGTACATCAGCGCGCATTTCAGCCGTTCAATATCGCCGGCGGGAGACAACAGCTCCACACGGCTGTAATTGTTTTTTTGCTCGGACATATCGAGTTCCCCTTTGTGTCCTTATTATACCATTAGTTTATCATACCACAGATTCTTAAAAAATTCAATACGATTTATCGTGCGAACAAAATAATGTCAAATAAGTAAAAAAAACTTGATTTTGCCGGAATCATGTGTTATAATCAATCGCAGTGGATCATAGCATATGATTCCTGATGTCCGCCGGTGTGGTGGAATTGGCAGACACACGGGACTTAAAATCCCGTGATGGCAACATCGTACCGGTTCAAGCCCGGTCACCGGCACC
>ONYN01000307.1 GCA_900322085.1 uncultured Eubacteriales bacterium
ACATAATCCGTGCGGATTCGGGCAACCGTGTCCGGCGCGTAACGGTGAATGTAAACCAGGCACTTAAAGCCATTCTTCCGGCCGCTGTCAAAAAGCCAGTAGATCGGGCGCTTTTGATAAATCTTGCAGTGATCGGCGAAAAAGCCGTTCAGAAAATAGTTGCGGATCATGTCACGTGCGCTGCCTTTGCCGCCGAGCGCGTCGGCGATGAAGCGCAGGTTTTCTTCCAGCGTTTCGCTGCCATAGACCGTTTCGATGAACGAGATAAAGCGGGCAACGATGTCGTCGTCAAAGTATTCGTCGTCGCAGATCGGCAGAATGCCGTCGCGATCCGGCAGGAAGGTTTTATATTTGCTGCTGTCCCAGTCGCCGCCGGCATAGGCAAGGCCGTCCACGTCGAGCGAATAACGACCGAACATGCAGCCCACGGCGTAGGAAATCAGGCTCTTGATGTCGCGCGGCAGATCAGCCTTTCGGACGGTAACATCTTTGTCTTCAACCTCCGGCGTCAGTTCATCCTGCAGACCATAGATGTCAATAAAAATGCGGTTGAGCTCTTCTTCGTTCGCTTTGAGTTGATTGAAGCGGTCATCTGCCGCTTTTTGCCATTCCACGAAACAGTTTGCCAGTCGATGACTGGTTACGGAAAAGCTCCCCAATTTACCGTCACGATCAATAAAAGTCGTTTCACTGCCTAATCTCAATTGTGGTATCAGCGGGTGCTTTTTGAAATCCCACGAGGTTTCAAAAGAATCCCAGTCTATTTTTGCACAATCAATGTTTTCTTTGCATAAACCCAAAACTATATCATCTTTGGCTAATGGAAGTATGGGAAGTTTTTCAAAATCTCCTGCTTGCAAAGAAATAGACGGATTAAGTATATTTAAGAAATACTGTGCAACCTTCGTGTTAAACAAAGCCAGTAATCCCAATTCTTCTTTTTTAGATTTTGGGAATAACATGGGTCCCTTATTACTATCAAACAATGATCCTGATGGAGAAAATCGAAATGAGTTTTTATTACTCGCTAGACCGTTCCAAGTAATTCCTTCTTTGAAAAAAACATCTTGAGCACCTAGGAAATAAAAACACCCTGTTTCTTTAGCATTATCTATTATATCTTCTCCTCCGTAACAAAACCATACAACAAGCTCTCTATTTCCAAACCAATTTCTAATGCTCCCTCCTTTGTTATAAGGATACCATTTAAAACTAGATTGTTTTGATTCTTCGTAGTTCTGAATTGAGAAAATGATATCATTAAACACAATTTCATACCAGTATTTAATAAAACGTTCGTTGTTTCCCGTAATAATACCAACCCTGGGCAAAGCAATCATTTTTAATGGAGTCCCATTTTCAAAAGCATTTAAAACATTTTGTGAAGACCAATAAGCAACTGGACTTCCCGGGATACTCATAAATCTGCTTTGTTTTGAGACAAAACGATTCTCCTTCTTAAAATATTCTTTTTCCTTAAATAATTCGTTTTGATAATCAACAAGTCTTATATAGTTCGCTGAATAATTTGTAATTCTGCTCGGAATAACAACAAATGCAACCGTTTGAACAACTTCTCCGCTTATTTCATCAAATGCTCGTGCTCCTAAATGAATCATATTTATAAAAGAGCCATTAAAACTTTTTCTCATTTTTTCATAACGAGAAAGAAACATCCATGTGTGCTGTGTAATCATTGCCTGATAGCCATTTGTTCTCGTCATTTTACCGCAGCGTTCAATAAAAACAGCATAAAAATCACTTTTACTGTCAGGATAATGCTTTTTTACAAATTCATTTAGTTTCTTGTTAGCACTTCCAATGCTCAAATACGGCGGGTTGGTCACCACAACATCATATTTCTGCACCAGCGCCTGCGCGGTGTCGATCAGCGGCCGCAGCGCGTCCGCAACCTCAGAAGCAACCACCGTTTCAAATAAGCTGCCGTAATCTGCCATTTCGTCCATCATGTCAAGGCGACTGCGAATCGCGTCCAGTTCTGCCAGTGTGACATGCGGTGTCAGGATGCTGCCGAACTCCTTGCCGTCACGGAAATCATTGATGAGCGTTTCTGCAATCGCGCGTTCGGGGCCCAGGCGTTCCAGTCTATTTTCGGGCAGGGTGCTGCTTTCCGGCACCGCATAGACATACGGCTGAATCCCGCGGCTGAAGAACCGCCGGTCATACTGTCGCGCTTTCATCATCACAGCAAAGTAAGACAGCTGGGCGGCGCGCTCGTCGATATCCAGACCCCACAGATTGTTCTCCACGATTTTGACAGCCGCCTCACGCGCGGTGTAGCCGTAATCCTCATAAATGCGGACAAGCACATCAAAGAGAACGCAGAGTATGTGGCCCGAACCCATACAGGGGTCGATGACCTTGATCTCTTCCGGTTTCAGCGTGGCGTATTCTTTGCGGATTTCGGCGAGCTTAGCCTGCACCTCCGGCTCCTGCTCGGCTTCATCCAGATAGTACTTCCATTCAGATTTCAGGACATCGTTGGGATGGCCCTCCAGCCACAGGCGGCCGAGACTGTTCTCGACCATGTAGTGGACAATCCAGTCAGGTGTAAACAGCTGAGTTGCCGCAGGAATATTCTCCTTGGTGATCTTGATGTTTTTCTTAAGGTCGGCGAAAACCTTGTCCTTCGGCTCGGTGTTGTAATACTGATACAGCCAGCCGATGATCTGCACCTGATCGGTCCAGTCCTCCTCTGGGATGGT
>ONYN01000060.1 GCA_900322085.1 uncultured Eubacteriales bacterium
ATGCCACCACGAGGTGTGCGGGTCCTCTATCCCCAACTCTATCGCCTTGGCTTTCAGCTCCTCGGATATTCTCGCCATCCACACGAGAGTGTATATAAACAGCGTCGGCACGCCCAACAGGTACGCCACCCAATACCTCTGCGTTTTTCGCCCGATTATATAGTCTATTTCGTCCTGCAAGCCGCCCAGCGGCATATACAGCAGAAAAAACAGACCTGCCGTGCAGAAATCTATCAGCCCGAGAATAAACCCGGGACGGTTTGTGTGTTTGAAATACATGGCGGTGCTCCTTTATTGTCGAAGATATTTTTGGTTATGATACCATTATAACCGTTATTTGTGCGGGTGTAAATGTTATTTCAATTTTCTTTCGGATAAAAATCTTGAAAAGTTTACAAAAATTTAGACGAAATGATCCGGATTATTGGCGTAACCGATCAGAAATATTTTACAAGCAAATGACAAAAGTCCGGATATCCTTGGCGGGTATCCGGATATTTGTTATCTTTATTTTTGGTTAAACTCCGATCTTATCATATTCCGCACTTCCATCAGCGCAAAGCCCAGAATGTTGCTGCCCGTCCAAAGACTTGCATCGAAGCGTTCATCCTCGTCCAAGCCTCTGCCGCAAGCCCATGCCTTGTCAAGGTGAGCGCATTCTACGAGATATGCATCATCCGTGTCAAGCAGCTTGTTTTCTGAAATTCTTTATACAACATCTCCGAATCATTATGACTTTGTCCACTTTGGCGAAGGAACTTCGGCATATCAAATGGATCAAAATCATTTTCCATTATTGTTCCCTCACCGCTCTTTTTCATCGTAACAGTAATTTCTCATTTCAGTTAAAAGCTCATTTGTAATTGAATATCCATGTGCATCACCAATCAAAGAATCCTGTCCACAATATGGACATAATGGGTAAGGATTTTCGTAAACATCAGTAATCCATTCATAAATATCACAACGATTAAATGTCTCCAAGCAGTGATAGCATCCACACAATTCGCTTTTTTGTATTTTTTCATAATGCAGCCACGCCTGTTCATGAGCCTCCATATACAAAGGAATATCTTCGCCTTTTTGTCTCATTAATATATTCCGAAAACTGTGACTTCCATATCGGTGACGGCATTCATTGCATTCCCAAACTTCGCACTTTTCGGTTAAAAAGCAAGATCCAAGAACAACTTCGTGCCGATCCAACTGACCTTGAAGCTCATCACGCCATATTGGCCTCCCCCATTGTATCCAAGCAACATTTCTTGAACCACATTTTAAGCATGGTGGTCTAATTGGCTTATTTTCATCTGTCATACAGCACCTCCCACCTACTGATATCCTACGGCATAGAGTATATACTTTGCGTTCAAAGCAAATCCCGGTGTGATAACGGCGTTTTCCGTGTCGCAGTGACCTATCTTTTTGCAAGCGTTTTCGAGTTCTTTATAACCTGCTGCTTTAAAAATAGCACCGCACACACCACTGCCCGCCCACAAGCCGCTGTTTGCAGCATTGACGATAGCGTCGGTTTTCAAGTCTGTTATGCTGATCATTTTTATCTCAATTTTTCGCATAAGAATACCTCTGTTACATCGTTCTTTCGAGTTGATCTATACACCACGCAAACGCCTTAGCCGTGCGGATATCAGGCTCTTTGAAATGATTGCCGTTATTCCACTCTAAGGTGCAATTTCTATCCTTTAGCAGCTCGTACTGCTCACGGATACGCTCCCCTACTGTCGCCATGACCTTGTTCTTTGCCTTTTCTTCCTTGTCGCCGTGGCTAAGATATACGCAGTCTGTTTTCAGGGAATGAGACCTCATATACTCGTCCCACTTCGGGAACCACACCGACGGTGACGCCGCTGCCGCAGCCAAAAACCGCTCGGAATTGTAAGCGCTCCAAAGCGAAAACAATCCCGCAAGGGAGTAACCTCCGATCACGACAGGGATATTCTCGGGAATATCAAATTGAGATATGATCTCGGGTATAAGCTTTGTTTCGATAAAGCTGAGCGTATCCGCCGCACCGCTGCCGAA
>ONYN01000300.1 GCA_900322085.1 uncultured Eubacteriales bacterium
CTATGCCGCAGTTGTCATGCTCAAAGGACGGATCGTAAAGGCTGGGGCTTTTTTCGTTCCTCATATTTTCCATACATTATCTTCCTTTCGGGGAGAAAATCACGCAGCGTCTGCCGCTGCGAATTGTAGTGCCATTATAATACGCCTTTGCAGGATTGTCAAGAGGAAATTGCAGATTTTATTTTTTAAAAATGCATTTTTCACCCCTTGCAGAGGAGTTTTGACGGCATAATATAGTATTAATTGCAAGTGAAATAAAAAAAATTGCAGAAATTTTAAAAAAGCACTTGACAAATGTAATAAAGGGGCGTATAATGGCACCATCGGTACGGCAAAGGCGCTGTAAACGACGGGATGTCATCATTCCCGCGTTTGCGGCGCCTTTCTGATTTTTCGATAAAATATTATTATTACGAGGAGAGATTTGTTATGACAAACGTACCTGAATTATTCGGCAGCATGGTTTTCAACGATCAGAAGATGAAGGAACGCCTTCCTCACGCTACTTATAAAGCGCTCAAAAAGACCATTCAGAACGGTGAACCTCTTGACATAAGCGTTGCCACCGCAGTCGCAAACGCAATGAAGGATTGGGCGGTGGAAATGGGCTGCACACATTACACACACTGGTTTCAGCCTATGACGGGCGTTACCGCCGAAAAGCACGACAGCTTCATCGCCCCCGACGGAGATCAGGTGATCATGGAGTTCTCCGGCAAGGAGCTGATCAAGGGCGAACCCGATGCTTCCAGCTTTCCCTCCGGCGGAATCCGCGCCACATTTGAAGCCAGAGGCTACACCACTTGGGATCCCACTTCTCCCGCGTTCATCAGAGACAGGACGCTCTACATTCCCACAGCGTTCTGCTCCTATACCGGCGAAGTGCTGGACAAGAAAACGCCGCTGCTCCGCTCAATGGAGCGACTGAGCAATGTCGCCGTAAAAGTGCTTCATCTTCTGGGCAAAAATGAAGTCACCCGCGTCACAACTACAGTCGGTCCCGAGCAGGAATATTTCCTCATCGACAAAAAAATGTATGACGAGCGTCCCGACCTCATCTACACCGGACGTACCCTCTTTGGCGCCCCCGCGCCAAAGGGGCAGGAGTTGGAGGATCACTACTTCGGTTCCATCAAAACAAGAGTAGCGGCATTTATGAATGACCTTGATGAAGAGCTTTGGAAACTGGGCGTGTTGGCCAAGACCAAACACAACGAGGTTGCTCCCTCACAGCATGAGCTGGCGCCAATCTTCTCCACCTCCAATATTGCAACCGATCACAACGAGCTGACAATGGAGGTTATGAAGAAAACCGCCGAGAAGCACGGTCTGGTATGCCTGCTGCATGAAAAGCCATTTGCCGGCGTCAACGGCTCCGGCAAGCACAACAACTGGTCCATCGGTACCAACACGGGTGAAAACCTTCTCGACCCCGGCAAGAATCCCGAGGACAATCTCCAGTTCCAGCTCTTCCTGGCAGCCGTTGTCAAAGCGGTACACGAATACCAGGATCTGCTGAGAATTACAGTCGCTTCGGCGGGCAACGACCACAGACTCGGCGCCAACGAAGCGCCGCCCGCCATCATCTCGATGTATCTGGGCGATGATCTCGGCGCGCTGGTTGAGGCAATTATCGACGGCAGGGAATACAAGAGCGCCGGCAAGTCGGATATGCTGACCGGTGTGGATGTTCTCCCCGATTTCAAAAAGGACACCTCTGACCGCAACCGCACATCCCCCTTTGCCTTTACCGGCAACAAATTTGAATTCCGCGCACTGGGCTCTTCATTAAATATAGGCTGCCCCAACTATATGCTCAACACAATGGTGGCTGAGGAACTCAGCGAATTCTACGATGAACTCAAGGACGCCTCCGATATGGATGCCGCTGTCAAGGCTCTGGTCAGGAGGGTGTTCACCGAGCATAAGAATATCATCTTCAACGGCGATAACTACTCCGCGGAGTGGGTGGAAGAAGCTGCCCGCAGAGGTCTTTGCAATTACCGTTCTCTGCCCGAGGCAATGGCTCACTACATCGACAAGAAGAACGTCGATCTCTTTGTCAAAAACGGCATTGTCTCCGAAGCGGAAATACACGCCCGCTACGAAATCGAATTGGAGCATTACGTCAAGCAGCTTCACATCGAAGCGCTGACCATGATCGACATGGCTCAAAAGAATATCGCCCCCGCGGTCAGCAGCTTTGTCGGCAAGCTCACCGAAACCGCGCTTGCAAAGAAATCGCTCTCCGAGTCCATTTCAGTTTATGCCGAGACATCGCTTGTCGAGGAACTATCCGATGAACTGGAGAAATTCGTCAGGAAAACCGCCGATCTGGAAAGAGCCGTTGACGGCGCAAAGAAATACGACGGCGACAACCTTGCTCAGGCGACATACTACCGCGATGTCGTATTTGCCGAAATGGGCAAGCTCAGAGAACTTGGCGACGCGATGGAGCGCAAGACCTCCGCTCAGTACTGGCCTTATCCCTCCTACGGCGAGATTCTTTTCGGCGTGTGATATGTTTGTTACTTATTATAGTATAGAATAATCTCTGTCAAAGGCGGCAGATACCTCGTGCAATCATTTGCAGGTTTGAATGTTTTGCACACGGTATCTGCTTTCTTTATATTAAAATTATTTTTGAGGAGCTGATTCTTTATGAATGAAGCAATCAAGGAGTATGTCACGCAGACAACCTCCGAACAATTGTTTGCCGTGTGGTTTTTGATCGGCGCGGCATTGGTATTCTGGATGCAGGCGGGATTCGCCATGGTCGAAGCGGGATTTACCCGCGCAAAGAACACCGGCAACATTATTATGAAGAACCTGATGGACTTCTGTATCGGAACGGTGGTATTTATCCTGATAGGATTCGGACTACTGATGGGCGAAGACCTGCTGGGATTCATCGGCAGGCCGGGATTCGATATTTTTACGTCCTATGCCGATTTTGACTTTTCAAACTTCGTCTTTAACCTGGTGTTCTGCGCCACAACCGCTACCATTGTCTCGGGCGCGATGGCAGAACGCACAAAGTTTCTTTCCTACTGCGTGTATTCCGGCGTCATCTCGGCTCTCATCTACCCGGTGGAAGCGCACTGGATCTGGGGCGGCGGATGGCTGAGCCAGATCGGATTTCACGATTTCGCAGGCTCCTGCGCCATTCACATGGTCGGCGGCATTTCCGCCCTCATCGGCGCAAAGATACTCGGCGCACGTATCGGCAAGTTCAAAAAGGACGCGGAGGGCAAGGTCGTCAAGGTCAACGCTTTTCCCGGTCACAATATCGCTCTCGGCGCACTCGGTGTGTTTATCCTCTGGCTCGGCTGGTACGGTTTCAACGGTGCGGCAGCCACATCAGTGGAACAGCTCGGTTCTATCTTTCTGACCACAACGATTGCTCCGGCAGTAGCAACGGTCGTATGTATGATATTCACATGGGTTAAGTACGGCAAGCCCGATGTCAGCATGTGCCTGAACGCTTCCCTTGCAGGCCTGGTGGCCATCACGGCTCCCTGTGACGTAACCGACGCCTTCGGCGCAATCGTAATCGGCTCAGTGGCAGGTCTGCTGGTGGTATTCGGCGTATGGCTGCTTGACTACAAGCTTCACATCGACGACCCGGTGGGCGCTGTGGCAGTTCATATGATGAACGGTATCTGGGGAACTCTCTCCGTTGGTCTCTTCGCCACAAATTCCGCTCCGGGCTATTCCATTGCCGATGCCGAAGGCAATGAACTGGTGGGTCTGTTCTACGGCGGCGGATTGAAACTGATGGGATTGCAGCTTTTGGGCTTTGTATCGGTCGCTTCGTGGACTGTTGTAACAATCACTCTTACATTCCTTCTTATCAAGAAGATCTTTGGCCTGCGCGTTTCCCGTGAAGAAGAGGTGCTTGGCCTTGACGCGACCGAACACGGCATGCCTTCGGCTTACGCCGGATTTGCCATGACTCCCGAATATGTGGAAGAGGGAGATGCTCCGGTGGTCGTGGACGGCGACGCTCCGGTAGCGGAAGCAGTCACCGTCAGCAAGGTGCCTTCCTTCGTGGAGGAAGGCAGACCCAAGATCACCAAGGTCGAGATTGTCTGCAAGGAATCCCGCCTCGAACCTCTGAAGAATGCCATGATGGGCATTGGCATCACAGGAATGACGGTTTCTCACGTTCTGGGCTGCGGCGCACAGAAGGGCAAGCCTGAGTATTACAGAGGCGTCCAGATTGAAGCCAACCTTCTCCCGAAGGTGCAGGTGGATATCGTAGTATGTGCCGTTCCGGTTTCCTCCGTCATCGAGACCGCTAAAAAGGTGCTTTACACAGGACACATCGGAGACGGTAAGATATTCGTCTATGACGTAGAGGATGTTGTTAAGGTTCGCACAGGCGAAACAGGCTATGACGCCATGCAGGATGTTGAATAGTTTTTCGGATTCCTTCCCAATAAAGATAAATCACATTTTCCTTTAGAGCCTGCCGACGTATCTCCGTGCGTGCGTACCGCGCTGTCAGATTTTGTGCCAGATGAAGGGAATTTCACGCCGCCATACTTTCGTATTGCAAGTGAA
>ONYN01000282.1 GCA_900322085.1 uncultured Eubacteriales bacterium
GCAACACGCTGACGCTGACCGCCGGAGAGAGCCTTCGGCTTTCTGTCGAGCAGGTGGCTGATGTCGAGAATCTGAGCAGCTTCTTCAACACGGCGGGTAATCTCTGCCTTGGGATACTTTCTGAGCTTCAGACCGAAAGCCATGTTGTCACGGACAGACATATGGGGATACAGAGCGTAGCTCTGGAACACCATGGCGATATCTCTGTCTTTCGGGGGGACGTCGTTTGCGAGGGTGTCGCCGATGTAAAGTTCGCCTTCGCTGATGTCCTCAAGACCTGCGATCATACGCAGAGTGGTGGACTTACCGCAGCCGGAAGGACCGACGAAAATGATGAATTCTTTATCCTCGATTTCAAGGTTGAAATCCTTAACAGCAACAACGTTGCCGGGATACTTCTTGTAAACATGTCTCAAAGATAAGCTTGCCATTTGAAAATACCTCCAAATATTGAATAGATGTAATATGATTTGCCCGCAAGAAATACAAAGCACAACCAATATTAACTGTTTTAATTTTAACAAAATACAGCCCGAATTTCAATTGACGAACTCAACAATGTTAAAATTTTAATTTAGATAAGACTGCCGAATTTATTGCCTTAAGCAATAAATTATGATATTCGTTTTAAGCATTTTCAGAAAGCGGCTCCTGCAGCCGCCGTTATGGAGCAAAAACTCCCATTTTTCACTGTCTCAATCATCCCTCAAATTCAAAAAACAAATGCAACCTCGACTGTCATGTATGCCTCCGGCGCAAACGGACTCAGTTGATGAGAGGCAGCGTCATTTCCTCCTCGGTCAGCTCTCTGGCCTCCCCCCGCGCAAGACCTGAGTCGAGCGTGAGTGCGCCTACCGCCGTGCGTTCCAAGGATACCACCCTGCGTCCTACCGACTGTGCCATTCGCTTGATCTGATGATACTTGCCCTCGCGGATCTTTATCTCATAGACAAAGTTCTCTTCCTCCAACACCGCTACCTGCGCAGGCAGACATTTCTCGCCGCCGTCAATCACTGCCCCTTCGGTCAGACATCTGACGTCCTCCTCCGACAAAGCGCCGTCCAGCGTAGCTCTGTAGGTCTTGAACACCTTTTTGCCTGGCGAAGTGACCGCGTGCGCAAAGGCGCCGTCATCTGTGATGATCAGCAGTCCCGTGGTGTCCTTGTCGAGACGACCCACCGGAAAAAGCCCTTTGCGGCGAAGCGACGGATCCAGCAGATCAATCACCGTCTGCACATGGGAATCATTGGAAGCGGAAATCGCTCCCCGGGGTTTGTTCATCATAATATAGAGGTGCTTCCTGTAGCACACCGGAACGCCGCACACGGCGATCTCGTGTTCAGAGGGTTCAAGCCTGCGGTCGATGCTGCGGCAGAGCTCACCGTCCACGGTAATCTTGCCAGCCCAAATCATCTTGCGCACCTCGCTGCGAGTGCCAGCCCCCTGCGAAGCCAGAATCTTATCAAGCCTTTCCACCGATGATCACCCCGACATTTTTTTGATTATGCCGCAATGATCGGCAAAGCCATGACATATCTCTAAATTACCCCATAATTTTATACTAATTCAAATTAAATTGCAAGCATTTCCGAATCATTAATATAGACAATTTTCCCGTTCACAATTTAGCAATAATGACTCAGCTCACCGTCGTGTGGGGAAAAAGTCTCTTTTTTGTTGGCAATGTTATATATGTAAACCCATAAATAAAGTAAGTTTTTTTACGGTTGGGCAAATTAGCACAAATTTACCGCAAAAAAATCTACGGCAAAAATCCGGTTTCATTTCCGGAAATGCCGCAGATTTTTTCTTTTTCAACTTATTGCTCTATCTGGCTGCCGAGAAATCCGGCTGCCGCCTCGGCGGGCTTCATCTGCCATTCGCCCGGCACACTGCCGTCCTCTTTGGACATCAGCACTACCGCTCCGTTGAGATCCCCCGCCGAAATGATCGGGAACACACAGGCGGCCGGCAGCTGCGCACCTTCCACCGGAAATACCTTTTCCTCCGAAGTTCCCTGCGGGGTGTAGGGGGTGCGGGCGTCCATGAGACTTTCCAGCTCGGGAGTGATCCGGCGGTCAAGATAATCTCTCTTGGGCGCTCCGGAAACAGCTACCACATGATCGCGGTCGCATATCAGCGCCGGAAATCCGGTGGTGCGCGAAAGGATCTCGGCGTACTGCGCCGAACAGGGGTCAAGCTCCCCTATGGGAGAGTATTTTTTGAATATCACCTCTCCGCCCGCGTCGGTGTAAATTTCCAGCGATTCGCCTTCCCTTATTCTCATGGTGCGGCGTATTTCCTTGGGGATCACCACACGTCCCAGATCGTCTATCCTTCTTACGATTCCTGTTGCCTTCATATATTTAAAACTCCTTCTGCATTGAATGATCTTGCGTTTTGGCCGTTGATTGTGCGCGATGTTATTGTTTGCCTTTTGTGAGCAATTATGCGTGTTAATTTTATTTGAAGCGCAGAGTGCGGTGCGGCATTTTTTGTTCAGCCTGCATATACTGATAGCAAATGCGGGAATAATAAATCATAACCAATTGGCGGAGGTATGGCTGTATGCATGAATTGTTTTGTATTATGATAGGAGTCTTTATCGGAGGAGCCGTGGGAGTTGTCACCATGTGCCTTTTTCAGATCACACAATGCTCGGAATGTCCTTATCGGGGCAATTCCGTCAGACGGGGCGGGAAGTGACTACCACTCCCGCCATGGCCGCGGCTTCGGCGGCTTCGGCATAGTCCGCTATAAGTGCCGCGCCCATGACCGGTCCCTCGCTGTACAGATCAATAAAATACAGCGTGATGCCCGATTGACCGGCGTATTCGTTGAATTTTTCCGCCCATGCCGCGGGATTCCGATGGCTGTCAAAGGCGACTTTGTCAGGTGAAAACTCAATTCCGGCGCCGTCAAGCACGGCTTTTACCGCCGAGGCGAATTCTTCGGCGGAGCAGTCCGGGGCAATGTCACGCAGATATCCCTCTGACTGCGCCGCTTCCACCGCGGCTATCACCCAAAGCCACGGTTCCGCTTCGGCGGAGTATTGCAGTCCCCGCCGGTCGAGCATTTCACTGCGCGACGAAAAATAGTCCCGGGTATCGGCTATACATTCCGTGAGCGACGAAGCGACGGCGGTATTCCCTCGGGTCAGCAGTGCAAATGCCGTCTTCAGCGCCTGTGCGGGACGCAAAGGCTCCTGTTCCAAGCTCTCGGGGGTATGATCGCCTCCGAAAAGCACATCAATGAGTTTCACAGTTTTCACTTCTCCGTTCCTTACTTATTTTTTATGTGGTCATTCTATCACATTCACGCGGGGATTGCAAGAGGCGACCGGGAGCAGGCAGGGAAATCAATTTTGAAAAAAAGCAAAGCGCGAAGCGCCCAATTAGCGAGCGAATGCGAGCGTGGGGTCCAGGGGGCAAGGCTCCCTGGCGGGTCTTTTTCCCAAAGCAGCGCCCTTGCGGGGTAGTTTTTCGCTTGAAAAGCGAA
>ONYN01000262.1 GCA_900322085.1 uncultured Eubacteriales bacterium
GTCTATTCATTGGCTGGAGGTGTGTTCAGCCTTATAGTAATGGCATCTGCATGCAGATGCAAAAAGTTGTCCGCTGCCGGAATAAGCTGTGCCGGAGGTGCAGCCCATATGGCGGCACAGGCATTGGTAGCCGCATGTATCACGTCGACCCCAATGGTACTGCTGCTTATTCCGATTCTGACTGCTGTTGGTACGGCCACGGGATTTTTGAACGGTATCGTCTTAAATCTTGCCTCACGCAGCCTGAAAAAATATATAACAGCCGAAGGGGTTCAGCAAAGACAATAAAAAGCGGGTGGAGCGAAATCTCCACCCGCTTTTTATTAATAATTCACAGATTAAAAATAATAAACAAACCTGACCAATGGGAGAATAAAAACAATCAGTCTTCCTTTTCATCGGAACCCTTGCGGCGCTTTTTGCGGCCATCAAATGCCTCGGGGCTGATCGACTCAAGCAAATCATTCTGCTGATTGGGGGAGAGAACTCTGAAATTGACGATAAGCTTTTTCTCGGCTTTGGAGAGCTCATAGATATGCATGTTGTCTTCTTCGCTTTCCGCGGAAGGATCGCTTACAGTAATAGCGGTTGGATCCGGCTCATCTACAAGCTCGTAATAGCTGATATTGAAAATCTTAAGCAGCTTGTTTACGGACTTAATATCTGGAGTAGTTTTGCCTGACTCATAATAGGCATACGTAGAGCGGTCAAGACCGAGAACATCTGCAACCTGCTGTTGAGTCAATCCCGAAGAAGTCCTGAATAGCTTTAATCTTTGATTTAACAACATAATAGCACCACCTGATAATAAATAAAAATATTACAAAGATTATTTTTCAGTACATACAAGTACTAATGAACATTATACTTAAAAAAATGTCGATTTTCCAGTGTTGACAAATAAATTCACTGAATATTCATTATATTTTTACAATTAAGATAATAAAATGTTGAAAATTTTCAAAAATACAAGTCAATATGCGATTCATTATGCAATGAATCCGTTTTGTACAGTGATTTATCATCAGAAGATGCTGTACAGCGCGCTGGCAAGTATGCCTATGACCATCATTCCGGCCAGTATAATTGCCATTATTCTGACCCACGTTTTTTGTTTGTTATACATTTCAAATCACCTGCTTTTAAAAAAATTGAAGAGCCTGTGCGGCATCTCTTTATGTACGTCTTGGTACTGCACAGGCTCCAAGATGCTTTAAATCAATCTTCCACGGCTTGTTGCGGATGATTCATCCGTCAAGCTGCGGGTGCATCAGGCACCTCCGCGATTCTGATCGTCATACATATAATCAAAAGCTGTATTGTCATCGGAATCTTCAGCGACTCTTCTTGCTGCTCTTTCCATCGTTTCTATCAGCTGATACTCGTCATATACACGGGTGACGGAACGCGGCTTGCTGTTGCGTTTGAATTTTTCATAGTCCTTCTGTACACATTCCTGCTCCTTTTGGGTGGATGCAATACGTTTGCGGCGGGAAACATCCGGAATGAAATATTCCCTCATTGAAACGGCGGCAGAAACAGCGGGACGATATTTTGCGGGAAGCACAATCATATTTTGTGTGCCTGCCGTAAGAAGAATTCCCTCCGGTGCTGCGAATCGGGTTGGAAAAAGCACAGCACCGGATAATGAGGGCAGGCGGGTACCCCTTAGCTTGTCATAACAAAACCGTGAACGGCTTCGGTATCCTGTTTCCAAAGGAATATTCAGGACACGGGAGAGAACATAGACAATGTTGTCCTCCTGCTTCTGACATTCCATACCGCCAATAATGATTACATTTTCGCATCGGATGAGGATATTGCTTATTGTTGAAGCGATACGCCCGGGGCGGACGGTTACATCGTGGCTTTTTATGGAACCGCAGTAGTCACACAGCAAATCGCTGACGGCTGCGGATATATTGCTGTCGGGCTGGTTTTTGTACCAGATAATTCCGGCTGACACCTATACCACCGCCTTGACTCATGGCATGAGAGGATTGGATGCCTTTTTAGCGGAACTGACGTCAATCTCGCTTTCGCCCTCGCGCACTCGTCTTGCCGCAATGATCATACGCCACTGGGTCTTCTCATAGGAACATGTGGAAAGCAGCAAAATGTCATCTTCCGCCGTGACTTCAACAGGCGTTGTAATGAGGGAACGCTTTCTGATTTCTCCGACAAAATCAGTAAATTCCTTATCGCTCTTGAAGTCCGTTTTAATGTAGTTAAAAGGAGTGCCTGTAGCCCAGCTTGTCGTGGCTCTGAAGTTTGAAAACACCACCCATTCTGAGCGTTCATATATAGTGTCGAACCGGATGACCGGGTTTTCCTTGTAAAACTCGATATCATTGTAGCTGGTAAGCTTGGCAAACATAGTGCCGTTTCTGCGGTGATGACCGTAAATGATGAAGTTTCTTGTGGTCGAGCCGGGTTTAATATTGTTTCTGTAATCCAGAAACGGACAGCCGGAAGAATTGTAGTCCTTGTTGATGTTGTGTTTAAGGTAAAAAGAGTTGTCCTTTGCCTGTACCACCGGGTAATCAATCAATGTGTTCGGGACGTTGATCCAACCTACAACATCACTGTTCAATTCGCGGATGGTTTTAAAGGAAGCCAGCGTGCCGTCTTCAAGCCGTTCCTCTTCCTTTTCCTTTTGTCCGTCATCGTTGCTCCATACTCCGTCCTGAGCGGTGGAAGGCTCTTCGCTGTCGTAATCCTTTTTATAGGAGGAAAGCTCCCATTGCTCAAGAAGAGGTTCTCCGAAATACTTGTAAACCAGATACCCTCCCGAACCAAGAAAAACGATCGCGGAAATAATCAGAATCACTCTGCTCACAGGATCCATTTTTTTTCTGTTTTTCTTTTTTGACATATTATCCCACCATCCTCAAAGATTATTGTTATGATTGTGTTTAAGCAAACCCAGCACATCATTCAGCACGGTTTCCGCCGCTGTTGTGCGGATAGAATTCCGGTCAGCGCCGGAATGGTCAATCATCAGTCTGGAAACCTTGACGTCCGATTCTGTTGCAATCGCGGTATAAACCAGCCCTACGGGCTTTTCAGGTGTTCCGCCGCCGGGACCGGCAATCCCGGTGGTAGCTACTCCAATGTCCGCCCCCGATACCCTGCGAATTCCCTCTGCCATAGCCTTTGCGGTTTCGGGGGAAACCGCTCCGTGTTTCTCAAGAATATCCTCCGGAACGCCCACCATTTTTGTTTTCATCTTGTTGGAATAGGTTGTTATGCCAAGGTCAAATATTTCTGATGAGCCGGGTGCGTCGGTAATGATTTTTGAGATAAGACCTGCCGTACAGGATTCCACAGAGGCGATTTTCATGCCGCGTTTTTTCAGTTCAGCTACCAACGCCATGGATAATTCAAGCTGTGTCATCAATCGGATACCTCCTTAGCTTTGTGGAGTGATAATGGAAAGCTTGGTGCCGTTGATTGCCCGCTCGATCATAGCCGCAACATTGACTTCCTCCGATTCCAGCGCTTGCTCTGCCTGAATGATTTTATCGAGTCCCGGCTTGGTTTTGGGATGTTTGGGAGTGAATACCGTGCAGCAATCCTCAAACGGAAGAATCGAAATATCAAAAGTGTCGATTTTGCGGGCAATAGAGACAATTTCCTCTTTATCCATGCCAATTACGGGGCGGAGAATCGGCATATCGGCAGCCGCATCGGTACATTCCAGAGCGCGAAGGGTCTGACTGGCCACCTGCCCCACACTTTCGCCGCTGACCAGAGCAAGAGCGCCGTCTTTTCGTGCTATGACCTGGGCGATCTTTATCATGTATCTGCGCATGATGACTGTCAGCATATCCTCGGGACAGTAATCCCTTATTGCTTCCTGAATTTCGGTAAAGGGAACGATGTGCAGCCGTATTTCGCCTGACCATTCGGAAACCTTGCCCAGAAGATCCTTCACCTTGTCCTCGGCACGCCTGCTTGTGTAGGGAGGAGATGCAAAGTTGACCGCCGACAATTCCAGTCCCCGCTTTGCCATCATCCACGAGGCGACAGGAGAATCAATGCCGCCCGAAATCATTACGCATGCCCTTCCGCCGGTGCCGACGGGGAGTCCTCCGGCTCCGCGAATGGGCTGTTTGTGGATATAAGCGGAAGTGTCTCTTATTTCGACCGTTACCACAAGATCAGGCTCATGTACATCGACAGTCAGGTGAGGATATTTTTCCAAAATATATTCGCCGGTCTGAGCACAAATCTCCGGGCTTTTGAGCGGGAATTTCTTATCAGCCCTCTTGGCATTTACTTTAAATGATTTTGCCTCCTGCAATTCCTCGCTGAGATATTCGCATACAGCGGGAAGAATTGCCTCCATGTCCTTTGGCGCCTCGGCAGCACGGCTGAGAGCGGCTATTCCGAATACCTTCGCAATTGCGTCAACAGCGTCCTCTATGTCCGTGCCTTCAAGCGGCGTCACGAACATCGTGGACTGTGAACGCCATACCTTTACACCGCCGAACGGAGCGACAGCTTTCTGAATGTTTTTGGCAAGCGTTTCCTCAAAGCTTTTGCGGTTGAGTCCTTTGAGTGCAAGTTCGCCGTTTTTGATAAGTATGATTTCGTTCAAATAACTTCCTCCATAAATATGTATTTTTGAACAGCTCCTCAGTTAAAGTGTGCCAAAGCTGCCATTCCTTCGGCAACCGAACGGGTCAGAATATCTATTTCTTCGCGCGTATTGTCGGCGCTGAGACTGACGCGGATCGCACTGTCCGATACGTCGCGGGGAAGGTTAAGCGCCTTGATAACGTGACTTGGTTCCCCTTTGGCGCATGCGGAACCGCCGGATACATATATTCCCCGGTCGGACAGAAAATTCAGCATAGTTTCGGCTTTTACACAGCATGTGCTGAAATTGATGATGTAGGGCAAAGCGTCGTCAGGGCTGTTTATTACAACTCCGTCAATCTGAGAGAGCCTTTCGACAGCGTAATTTTTCAGCGAAACAACCTGTTCGTATCTTTCCTTCATGCTGAAACGGTCGCAGGCAATTGCCGTTGCCGCACCAAACGCGGCTATCAGCGGCGACGCTTCAGTGCCAGGTCGGAACGAATCTTCCTGATGTCCGCCATGAGTCAGGGAGGGAATATGCAGACCCTTTCGCTTGTACAAAGCGCCGACGCCCTTCGGCGAATAAATTTTGTGAGCGGATACGGTAATCATATCCACACCAAGCTTTTTGACGCTGATTGGAATTTTGCCGAAAGCCTGTACGCAGTCGCAGTGAATGATTGCTTTGGGCGCTTTTTTTCTCGCGGTTTTAACGGTACTTTCAATAGGAAGAATGCTTCCGACTTCGTTGTTTACCATCATCATTGTAACCAGTACCGTGTCGGAATTAACCGCTTGGGCAATAGCCTCTGTAGAAATGTGTCCGAAGCTGTCGGGCATCACGCGAATGACTTCAAATCCTTGTTTTTCAAGATCCGCGACGCTGTCAAGCACCGACGAATGCTCGATGGCGGAAGTGACAATGCGGCTGCCGTTTTTTTTGTTTCTTGCCGCCGCGCCGAATATCGCGATATTGTTTGCCTCGGTACCGCCGGAGGTGAAGAATATCTCTTCCGGAGCCGCCGAAATTGCTGAAGCCACTGTGCGGCGGGCCTCCTTTATTTTTTGCGCCGCCTCGTTGCCCTTTGCGTGAGTCGAGCTGGGATTGCCCCAGAATAGCGTCATCATTTCATTTGCCGCTTCAATTGCTTCAGGACACGGTTTGGTGGTGGCGCTGTTGTCCAAATAGATTTCCAGTGACAGAAAAAAGCACCTCTTTGCATTAAATAAACTTATACCAATATATTGTAGCGTAAACATATCATTTTTTCAATAGCCATTAATGACATATTTTTTATGAGTTTTTGAATTTATTTCTTATTCGGAGTTTGATTTTGTTTTTTCATAAATAATGTGTTGAAATAATTACCTTTAAAGTATATAATGAAATAAAAGCGCTAATATAAAGGAGAGCTTATTTTGAAATATAATGAATTAATCGAAAAATATCCCGAGTTTGTCTATCACGGATATGATATTTCCGAACAGGAGGATTGTTATAAGATAACCTACCATTTTGAAACGGTAGGCCTTACGGAATTCCACCCTTTCTGGAAGCTGCCTAAAGAAGGAGTGGACACAAGTGATCCGATTTTTGAGGAATTTGTATTTTCGCTCGGAATGGTGGAGCTTGTCAGCTATTGGAAGGCAGCGTGTCCTCCTCTGGTACGTGTGGAATGTGGTTATCTGAGCGCGGAACAGATCGCGTGGTGGAAGAAGCTTTATTATCACGGACTCGGAGAATTCTTTTACACAAACGAAGTAGATACTGACATCGAAAGATTTATGCGAATTGAGGCACTGGGAGCGGAGCATAAGCGTGAAATATCTGCCGGCAGGAAACTGACCGGCTGCATGGTTCCTGTCGGAGGCGGCAAGGATTCAATTGTGTCGCTGCACGTTCTTTCCAAATGCGGAGATACGTCGGACAATATGTGCTTTATGATGAATCACAGGAATTCCGCGTTTGCGTCGGCATTGCTGGCCGGATACCGCCCGGAGTCGATTTACCGCCCGAAAAGATATCTCGACCGCACCATCGTTGAGCTGAACAAGCAGGGGTTTCTCAACGGTCACACGCCGCTTTCCGCGCTGATAGCCTTTGCGGCCTCTATGGCAGCTTATCTGAACGGAAAGCAATATGTGGTGCTTTCCAACGAATCAAGCGCCAATGAAGCTTCAGTAGCGGGCAGCGACGTAAATCATCAGTATTCCAAGAGCTTTGAATTTGAAAAGGACTTTGCCGATTACCTCGATCAGTTTATTCCCTGCGGCGTCAGGTATTTCAGTCTGCTGCGCCCGCTTTCAGAAATACAGATTGCCGCGATTTTTGCGGGCTTAAAGGAATATCATCAGGTATTCAGAAGCTGCAATGCCGGAAATGCGGGAACAAAGTTCGATACATGGTGCCTGGATTGTTCCAAATGTCTGTTTGTTGTTATGATTCTTTCACCGTTCCTCAGTGACGAAGAGATAAAGGATATTTTCCGCATCAATCTTCTCAATTCTTCGGGTGAAAAGATGAAGGGGTATTTTGAGCAGCTGATCGGAATGCACGAGTCCAAGCCGTTTGAATGTGTTGGCAGTGTGGACGAGATTAATTTTGCCATGTGTCTGGCGATACGCAAGCGCATGGCAAAAGGTGAAAAGCTTCCGTATCTGCTGGAATATTATATGACCACACCGGCTTATACCCGGTACAAGGACAGTCCGAATATTTACGCCGATTATTTCGACGAAATAAATCTTATTCCGGGCAAAATGAAACAGTGCGTACGCACATGCGCGCATAATTGCGAGTGGTAATGAAATGTGAGAGAAAAACTTCAACAAATGTGTGGAAAATAATTTGGAGTTGAGCGCTCAATCTTTTTTTGTCAATAGGCTTTACTTAATTGTTTATTTATGATATAATAACAGATAATAAAATGATATCATTGTTGATTTTGGCATTCATGATTGGCAGATAATTGCAGTCAACAATAAAATGAAGGTGATTGTTTATGAGAGAATATGTTCTTCTGACTGATTCCACAACCGACATTTCCCAGACTCTGGCTGATGAGCTGGATGTTAAAGTATGGCCTATGCAGTTTGAACTTGACGGTTTGACATACAGAAATTTTCCTGATGAGCGCGAGATGAAGTCGGACGATTTTTATGCTGTCATGCGTTCGGGCAAAATGCCCAAGACTTCGCAGATAAACGTAAACGATTTCTGCGAGTATTTCAGCGAATATCTTGAAAAGGGCCTTGATATTCTCTATCTGGCCTTCTCTTCCGGACTCAGCGGAACGTATAACAATTCCCTCATTGCCATAGATGAGTTAAAGCAGAAATATCCCGAACGCGTTATCATATCAGTTGATACGCTTGCCGCGTCCATGGGAGAAGGTCTGCTGGTCTATTTTGCCGCCCAGCACAAGAAAAAAGGCATGGATATTCACGAGCTTGCCAAATGGGTCGAGGA
>ONYN01000146.1 GCA_900322085.1 uncultured Eubacteriales bacterium
TGCAGCGTGAGGAAATCGATGCCGTGGTAGTTTTGGACGGCACATTCCTGGGCAGATACACCGGAGTGGAAAACGGAATTTACACAATTGATACAACGCCCTATACCAAGCCTTTGCTCAATCTCATGGCGATGGATCACTATGATTCAAATTACCATCCCGACGAGGACGATGCACATGCCTACGTCAATTTCTACACCGTGGAGCATGCCGAGACAGCCAGAACAGCTGTGATCGAAGGCACTGCCCATATGAATTTCACCGATCTGCCGATGTTTTCACCCTTCCTCGCGGGAATGCTCGGCACAGGTGAACGTGACAGCCGCGAGGCTATTGAAATCACCAACGGACTGGTCAAGGATTGGTTTGACTGCTATCTCAAAGAAGACGGCAGTTATATACCGCCTGTAAAGTCAGTTTATTGATGATTAACAGATCACACGCAAGCAAAGTCGTCCGGAGCACATCAAAAAACGCTCCGGGCGGCTTATGCTGCACTGAAGGAGCCTGAACATGAGAACCATTATCCGCAACGCCACCGACAAATCGGAGGAAAAGGTCACAATAGACTGCTGCGAGGTGACGCAGGAGATCATCAATCTGCGTGATTACGCTGAGGGCATAGGCAACAGCATCAGCGGAACAGCGGACGGGAAGTCCGTAGTGCTGCCGCTGTCAGAGATCCTGTACATTGAGGCGGTGGACGAAAAGGTATTCGCCTACACCGAAACCGAAGTTGCCGACGTGCGAGGAAGGCTGTATGAATATGAGGAAAGACTCTCGGAAAAGGGATTTGTGCGCATATCAAAATCTGTCCTGGTGCATCTGAGCAAGGTGAAGAACATTGCTCCTTCTCCCGGTCGAAAGTTTGAAGCGGAGCTTTGCAACGGCGAACGTGTGATTATTTCAAGACAATATGCCGCGAATATAAAAAAGGTTTTGTTTGGAGGAAAGATAAATGAACTTTAAGGATTATCTGATCAAAAAAATCATTCCCACCTATTTTATGATAGTGACGCTTATCTTATTTGGCATGGCAGCGGTAGGACTGATACTGTACCGCCATCGGCCAATCGACGTTTTGACGCTTTTTGTGCCGCTTGTTTTCGGCGGGATAGGCTGTCTGCCACTTTTGGCAGATTATCTTTTTTCACACCGTAAAAATATCCGTTTCGGACTGCTGCTTTACAATGCAGCTGAGCTTGTTATGCTTGAAATCTGCATACTCTCCGCAGCGTTTTTTGTTGGAATAATAGATTCCATTTTTACTGCGGTGATCATTGCCGTAATGGTTCTGTGTATATTCGCCGCGGTAGGTACAGTCATGTACCTTCAGGACAGAGGCTTCTGCGACAGCATCAACGACGCACTGGCGCAGTATGATGAAAAATATGACAATTGATTTTTCTTGGCAAGGCCGTTCCTCTTGATGAGACACATCATGGGGGACGGTTTTTTGATATTATGTTATTCCATTTTTTTTAAATTTTACTTATTATTTACTGTTAAATTGGTATGATGTGTGATATAATATTTTTAATCCTATTTTTTATACGGAAAGGAACTTGTTATGGAACAAAAACCGGTCAACATTGTGCATGATTCGGAAAACGGCGTGGAATCATTGGTTTCTATGCTCAAATATATCCTGTCGTTTTTCATCATCATGCTGATTACCTATGTGTCGTGTACAGTTCACGAAGGTTCAGTATGGTTCAGCCTTGCTTCCGCTATCTCGGCGGGAATACTGGCCCTGATCGTCTGTCATGCCATGTTCAACGGCGTCAGACCTGGCACCAGACATTACTATATCTGGATGTCCGCGCTGCTGTCGTTCTGCGCTATAGCCATATGCTATACATCGCTTGGCGTTTACCCGTTCGGGGAAAAATCCGTTATGATCATAGACATGCATCATCAGTACTCCGCATTCTTTTCATTGATGCGCGAGAAGGTGTTGTCATTCGGTTCAATGACCTATTCCGACAGTGTGGGAATGGGCAGCGGATTCATTCCCCTTGTAGCATACTACCTTTGCAGTCCCTTTAATCTGATTGCCCTTATTTTCCCGCGCAGTCATCTGACCGAGGCAATTGCTCTGATAGAGGTACTTAAGATTACATCAGCAGGAGCGACATTCGCGATTTTCTGCCGAGGTGTGTTCAAAAAGGACGATTACGGCACGGTGGCCGTTTCGGTGGCTTATGCGCTGAATGCATACTTTATCGCTTACTCGTGGGACGTGATGTGGCTGGATTGCCTTGTGCTGCTTCCGCTTATCGTTTACGGGCTTGAAAAGGTGATGAACGGCAAAAGTCCGTTGCTTTACTGCATTACTCTCGGACTTGCCATCACCACTAATTACTACATCGGATACATGATATGCGTATTCCTTGTGCTGTGGTACGCAATGCGCACCTTTGAGAACAACAGCAGGTTTGCCGGTCTTGCTCCGGACAGCAAGGCAAAGGCTTATATCAAAAACTTCCTCCGTTTTGTCTGGACGTCTGCTGTCGGAGGCCTTCTCTCTATGTGGATACTCGTACCGACAGCAATTTCACTTCGCGACACATCGGGCGCTGAGGATAAATTTGCCCGTGAAGTGACGAGCAATTTTGATTTCTGGGATATTTTCTCACGCACGCTTTACGGCAATACTCCCACCGAGAGAGGGGACAATCTGCCCAATATCTATTGCTCGGTGCTGGCGGTGCTGCTTATAGCGATATTCCTCACCTGCCGCAAAATCAGGCTCAGAACCCGCGTGTGCTTTGGCGGACTGCTGGGAATTCTGGTTGTGCTGATGGCAAACAACTGGACGAATTTTGCATTCCATGGATTCCATTTTCCCAATGACCTGCCATACCGCAATTCATTCCTCGTGTGCTTTGTGATGCTTTCCATAGCTATTCAGGCACTTGACAAAATTGAGACGGTCACTCGCGAGGGAATGTTCAAGGCATTTGTGCTGGTTGCCGGCATGATCATCGCCGAACAGAAATTCGGCGGCAGCAGTGATTATGAAATGATCTGGTACAGCCTGGCTCTGGCGGCGCTGTATGCGGTCGTGTTCGGGGCGTTTCCGGTTGGAAAATACGCCGCCAAGGGAACGGCTCTCGCCGTCGCTCTGGCACTGTGTTTCCTGGAGGTATCGGCCAACTCGGTTGATATGATACATCAGCTCAACGACAATGAGGTATTTACCGACCGCGCAAGCTTTGTGGAAGATTATGAAATCAACAAGGCGGCAGTCAGACAGGTGACAAAGTACAATACCGACGGCAGCAGAATGGAGATTCTTCCACGCAAGACATGTAACGACAACGCACTCTACGGCTATCCGGGACTGACGGTGTTTGCGTCCAGCAACGCAAAATCCACCACCACCCTTATGGGAAAGCTTGGATTTGCCATCAACGGTGTGAACAGCTATATTTATAACAGCTATGTTCCGCTCATCGACTCGGTGCTCAATCTGAAATATGTTGTATTCAACCACGAACTGAGAAATCACGCCCAGTTGTCATATGTTGATCAGGTGTACGACAGCGAGGGAAATTACAGGTATATTTACGAAAATTCGCTTGCTTTGGCACGAGGTTTCACAGTGGACAACGATATCGTCTACTGGAACACAAACAATACCGAAAAGTACGAAAATCCCTTTGAGGTGCAAAACAAACTGGTTGAATATGCTGTCAACGGTGCACCGGTTTATCAAATGCTTGATCTGGCGGTGGAGAGTCAGGAGGATATGAATGTGGAGATAACCGGCTCCTACTTCTATGCCGAATCCGACGGAGGCTCAGGCTCATTTACCGCCATGCATACCGTCGCGGATAAAGCACAGTATTACATCTATGTTGACTGCCGCGCGGCATCCTCTATCAGTGTACAGGTAGGTAATTCCAACTGGAACGTGACCCCGTATGAACCTTATATCATCGACATGGGACGCCTCGCCGAAGGAACCGAAGTGCGTGTGAACATCAATTCCAGCTCGACATGCAGCGGCAACATCTTCCTTGCCGAGATGGACGGCGAAGCACTCAATGCCGCCGTCAGTGTCTTAGGGCAGAGCCAGTGGAATGTCACTGAATACGGCGACGGTCACTTTAAGGGCAGCATTTCAGCCGCTGAGGACTGCGTAATGTTTACTTCCATTCCCTATAATGACGGCTGGACGGCTACCGTTGACGGCAAACGTGCCGACACCGTCCGCATAGGGGACGCTCTGCTTGGCATTTATCTGACTTCGGGCAGCCATGAGGTCGAGCTGAATTACCACACGGGAGGGTTTCCGCTCGGGATCATTCTCACCATAGCCGGAATAGCGCTGCTGGTGCTATGGTGCCTGCGCAGGAGGATTGTGTATCCTCTGCTCAGAGAGTACGTTCCGGTTCTCGTAAAACACATTGATGAAATCAACGAACCCGAAAACAGGGAAGAGGAAGGGTCGGACAAATTCGTAGAGGATGATATTCCCGACGGATTTGAAACCCAGGAAAATCCGGAGGAAAAGCAGTTCTCCGAAGAGTCCACCGAAGAGTCGGTTCCGGAACTGAAATTCGAGGACGGAGAAATCAGGCAGATTCAGCAGACGGAGCCGCCTGTCGCTCAGATTGTGCCGAAGCCTGTGCAGAGTCAGCCCAAGCCTGTGCAGAGCCAGCCCAAGTCTGCACAGAGCCAGCCGAAGCCTGCGCAGAGCCAGCCCAAGCCTGCGCAGAGCCAGCCCAAGCCTGCGCAGAATCGGCAAACACCCCAGCAGAATCAGCCAATTCAACTTGTGGAACAAAAACCGGAGCCTGTGATTGAAAAGCCTACTGTTCCGGGTGTTGATCAGGTTGTTCAGATTAATCAGCCGATTCATTCAACAGGCGAGGTCTTTGAGATAACCGAGGACAACCGAAACGCAAAGAAATAGTCTTAAAA
>ONYN01000084.1 GCA_900322085.1 uncultured Eubacteriales bacterium
CCAAGGCTCCGCCCTGGACGGGCCAGGAGGAACAAGTTCCCCCTGGACTCCCACGCTCGCATTCGCTCGCTAATTATTTCGCTGCGCTATGTTTTTTCTTTTACTTTTACAATCGCCTGATCGCTTATCAAAGCACATCTGGCAGATCCTTGCGGGTCTTTTTGTAGATAAACAGACTGGCAGTCCACATCAGCAGGACAACGCCGAAAAATCCCAGCGTGGATTTGTATTTGGTGGGGTCGAAGAACCAACGGTTGTTAATGTAGCAATCGCGGTACCCCGAACAAATATAGGTGACAGGATTAATTCTGAGCATTCTTCTGAGCCAGACATTATTGATAAGCGAAATGTCGTACATAATTCCTGACAGCCAGAAAACGGCCGTCGTCAGCGATTTTATCAGGTTGCCGTAGTCGGGACTGATGACCGACAGCGTTGAATTAAACAGCGCAAACGGTGTAAGCAGCAGGAATTGGCAGAACATATAGTATATGATCTGCAAATAATAGACAGTGGGAAAGTGTCCGTACAGACAGTAAATCAGTATAACTACCAGCGTGAGCGTTATGTTGATCAGCATTTTTGATATGCTGACAAAGGTAGGAATAGTGGACACCGGAAAGCGCATTTTGGTGACCAGATAGCTGTATTTCTTGATGCAGTCGGTACCCTGTGTCATCATTTCGGAGACATAAAACCAGGGGATGATTCCGCCGATCAGCCACAGGAAGAAGGGAAATGTCACTCCGTCGCCGTTTGTCACCGGTTTGGAAGCCCTGATACCGATGGAAAAGGCAAAAAAATAGACGAATATTGTAATAGACGGTTTGATAAGCGCCCACAGCCATCCCAGACTTGCTCCGCGATAGGTTTTGATCACATCCGCTTTGGCAAGTTCTACAAGCTGTTTTTTAAAGGCCATGTGTTCCTGAATGAATAATTTTAAACTCTCCATATAAAACCTCTTGCGTATTTATATTTAAAATATTATACCATACTATCAAATACTATTTTAAACCAAATTGTTAATTTTAACATAAATAGCGGATTTAGATTTTTTCCGCAAGCCTTTCCGCGATGGGAATGTCGCTGGGATGTGTTATCTTGATATTGGACGGACTGCCATTTGACAGAGCCACTGTCCTTCCTCTCATGCGGAATACAGCCGAAGCGTCCGTCACGCGGCTTTTTTCCGAATCGGTAAGTGAGTAAAGTATTTCGCAGAATTCACCGAACATAAATGTCTGGGGCGTCTGAACGCTGTAAAGCTGGGAACGGTCCGGTACGCTTTCGATCACCTTACCGCCGGAAGAAACGCAAATGGTGTCAATGCTCGGAATGGCGGCGGTTGCTCCGCCGTATTGTCTGGCTGCCTCTACGCTCGAAATGATCATCTCCGACGTAACGAAGGGTCTGACGCAATCGTGCGTAATCAGAACGTCCTGCTCAGAAATATCCCCCTGTGCTTCAAAGAAGCGGCAGGCGTTTTCCAGCGAGCCGGTGCGGTCGGCGCCGCCTTCGATGACGCTTGCCTTACCACAGGTGTCGGGGTACTGTGCAAGTACCTTGCCGGTAAAGTCAATATAATCCCGCGGAACGCAGATGACGATTCTGTCTACAATTCCGCAGTTCAGAAATGCCCTGACCGTGCGCACCACAATGGGGACGCCGTTGATTGCAAGAAATTGCTTCGGAAGGTCGCCGCCCATCCGGGTTCCCCTGCCGCCCGCGAGAATGGCTGCGTATATCATCATTGTAACCCCCTTATTACTATTCAATAATAGTTTAACATATCTGCGAGCGGTGTCAATGGATAATTTCAACGAAATACCAAAAAAACGCTGGAAAGCATTGACAAAGGCATGAAAGAAATGATATAATTATTACAGTAAACGATATATCGCGTTACGACACACGTTGGTGAAAGGGGTTTAAAAAAAATGTTCAAATCACTCTACCGTATGCACTCAAATCCCGAACGAGTGCTGCCAGAAGCCGTGCTGACAGGAAAGGGCGCCCTTGTCTTGCTCATTATTTTCCTTTCCGAGCAGCTTGTCGCCTCAGGAATTTCCGTGCTTATCTCATTGTTTCAGCTTCCACTGGGGTTGATGGAAATCAATATGATCGTCAATGGCGGCGCACTGCTTGCAATGATTTTCTTTTTCCACGGCTTTTTCATTCAGAATATAAAGAGCTTTTTCAAGGAATTCAAGTCAATCTATCTCTGGCTCCCGATCGTCTCCTATATTTGTTCCTTTATGGCGAATATGGTGGTTCAGATGATACTGATGTTAGTTCGCGGAGAGTTGCAGAACACAAGCAACAACGAGCTTGTCATGGAGCTTCTTTATCAGTACCCACTGCAGTTGGTTTTGCTGACGGTGATCATTGCTCCGATCACTGAGGAGGCGGTTTTCCGCGCGGCGCTTTCACGCTCTATGACTGCAAGCCATAAGGCGTGGGTCAGACCAATCGGATTTGTGCTTTCGATATTCCTTTTTTCATTCTTCCACGTCTATCAATATGTATTTTTTGCCACAGACGCGTCCGGCGCAGTTTATCTGACATTCAACATGAACGAATTTCTCTCCATTCTGGTGTACATTCCGATGGCAGTCGGTCTCACGCTGTGTTCGTATTTCGGCAGGAATTACTGGTGTTCGGTTATCTGTCATATGATTACCAACAGCGTAGCGGTATTCATGCTGCTGATGGTTGGCCAGCAGGCAGTCAAATAAACAGGCTCAAAAATAATGCGGCTTTCCGTTGTTATCAGATGGAAAGCCGCTGATTTTTTTATTCTTTATTTCTGGCCGCGACGATGGAAGGTCTTGCCTCAATGTAATCGTCGTAGCACATCATGCGGTCTATGCAACCCTCGTCCATGATCTCGATGATTCTGTCTGCAACCGTCTGAATGAACTGGTGGTCGTGGGAGGCAAACAGAATATTCCCCTTGAAAGCGATGAGTCCGTCATTGACAGCGGTGATGCTTTCGAGGTCGAGGTGGTTGGTGGGCTGGTCCATGACAAGCACATTCGAGCCGAACATCATCATGCGGGAAAGCATGCAGCGCACCTTCTCGCCGCCGGAAAGGACGTTGACGGGCTTCAGTACGTCGTCGCCCGAAAAGAGCATTTTCCCCAGAAAGCCGCGGAGGGTCGTTTGCAAAGCGTCAGGCGCGTACTGAGCCAGCCAGTCGATGATGGAAAGGTCGCAGTTGTCAAAATACTCCGAGCTGTCCTTGCGGAAGTAGGACTGAGTGGTGCTCACGCCCCATTTGAAGGATCCTTCATCGGGTTCCATTTCACCCATGAGAATCTGAAAAAGGGTGGTGTTGGCAATTTCATTGTCGCCCACAAAGGCAATCTTGTCGCCCTTGTTGACGCGGAAGGAAACATTGTTGAGCACCTTCACGCCGTTGACAGTCTTGCTCAGACCCTCCACCCACAGAATCTCCTTGCCTGCCTCGCGGTCCATATTGAACACGACAAAGGGGTACTTTCTGCTGGAAGCCGGCATTTCCTCCACTGTCAGCTTGTCGAGCAGCTTGCGGCGCGCGGTCGCCTGCTTTGCCTTGGATTTGTTGGCGGAAAACCGCTCGATGAAGGACTGGAGTTCCTTGATCTTGTCCTCCCGTTTTTTGTTCTGGTCGTTGAGCAGTCGCTGCATGAGCTGGCTGGAATGATACCAGAAATCGTAGTTGCCCACATACATTTTGATTTTGGTGTAGTCGATATCGACGATGTGGGTACACACGTTGTTGAGGAAGTGTCGGTCATGCGACACAACGATGACGGTTCCGACGTAATCCATGAGGAAGTCCTCAAGCCATGCGATCGCCTGAATATCCAGATGGTTGGTAGGCTCGTCAAGCAGGATGATTTCAGGCTGACCGAAGAGCGCCTGCGCCAGCAGCACCTTGATTTTGTCCCGGTCGTTGAGTGTGCTGAGGGTGGCATAGGGATCCACGTCGCCCAGTCCCAGACCGCTGAGCAGCTTGGA
>ONYN01000280.1 GCA_900322085.1 uncultured Eubacteriales bacterium
TTCACTTGCAATACGAAAGTATGGCGGCGTGAAATTCCCTTCATCTGGCACAAAATCTGACAGCGCGGTACGCACGCACGGAGATACATCGGCAGGCTCTAATGTAATTCCGCAATCAATTCCGGACTGATTTTTTTAGCTGTTTGTTTTCGCGGGCGAAATTCTGTGCCATGGCGGTGAGCGCACGGAACACAAAAAATCCTGTTGCAGCCATAATGAGAATCAGCGCCAGCCAGCCGAGCAGCGGCAGAATCACGTTGTTGTCGCTTTCGATGACAATTTTGGGACAGCCAACGAATGCTGTTTGGCTGATCTGGGTAGATTCGCCCGATTTGATCTTGGAAAGGTTTTCGCAGTTGTTAAACGCGTTGTTCACGAAGAGCAGCTTGCCGGGCAGAGTAACCTGAGTGAGCGCCGTGCAGTTGGAAAAACCGCCTGTGATGTACAGCAGTGTGTCGGGCAATGCTATTTCCTTCAAAGCTGTGCAGCCGTCAAAAGCTCCGTCAATCTGGACCACGCCGTTCGGAATGGATACTGATTCCAGCGATGTACATTCGTCAAAGGCGTTGTTGAGTTTGATGATGCCGCCGAGCCAGTCAATCTGGTTGAGGGAACTGCATCCCCTGAAGCTGTCGTTGTCGATTCTTGTGACACTGCGGGCGAATTTGACATATTTGAGAGCGGTGCATCTTTTAAAGCTGCCGAGTATGGTGCCAACGCCCGCGGGAAAATAAACGCTTTCAAGCTGCGGACAGTCGCAGAAGACATTGCTGAACTGATAAATGCCGTTTGACAGTGTTATGCTTTTGAGATTCGGACAGCCGTTGAAGCATTTTTCGCCAATGATCTTGACATTGAGCGGAAACGATACCGACACAATGCGTTCGTCACCGGTAAATGTGCCTTCGGCAATTTCCGAGACGTCTCTGCCGTTGATCAGGGAGGGGATATTCAGCTCCTGGGAATCCCCCACATAACCGCAGATAGTGACGCCGGGATTCTGTCCCTTGAAATTATAGAGGAACTGATCCTCCGAAATATAGATGCTTTCATCGCCGTCGCGGGAATACAGCTTGTCGTTGTTGGCGTATTCGGAATCGGCCGATACAGCCGCAGCCTGACAACAAAAGATCGCTGCCGCGACGCCCAGAGCCGCCAGCTTTTTCATAATTGAGCCTTTTGCCATTGTATTTCTTTCCTTCCGGGGATATTTTAACGTCCGCGTCATTCGACCACGGTCGCGATGAATTTGCCGATACCGGTGAGCGCAACGTCCTTGCTTCCGGCGGCGATGAGTATTGATTCACCCTTGCGCGCGGAAACGTCAAGCCCCTCGATTTTCAGTGTGCCCTCGAGCATGAAAATCGACACGAAGGATTCGTCCGGGGCGCTGATGAAGGCGCTGTTTTCCACCTCCCAAAGTGACGAGGCGAAGTATTCGCTTCGTCCCAGGAGGGTTTCAAAATGTCCGTCTATCTCTGCCCTCGGCACCATCGGACCGGGCTGAACCGTAGGAGGCGCCGTAATGGTCACGTCAAGTGCCTGTTGAATGTTGAGCGGACGGCTCTCGCCGTTTTCATCGACGCGGCAGTAATCGTACACGCGATAGGAAAGCTCGGAATTCTGTCCTATTTCGGCGAGCAGAATATCCTTGCCCACGGCGTGGAGCGTACCCGGCTCAATGTAGAATGTGTCACCCTTGCGCACCTCATATGTATTCACGGTGGAGATGAGCGTGTCATCCTCAATGCGGCGGCGGAAGTCCTCGATGTTGATTTCGTCGTTGAATCCGCAGATCAGATAGGCGCCGGGTTCGCAGTCAATTACGTACCACAGCTGCGCCTTTCCCCATTCGTCCGAAACGCTTGCCGCGTATTCATCGTCCGGGTGAACCTGCACCGAGATGTCGTCCATGGCGTCGATCAGCTTGATCAGCAGGGGAAAGCGATCGTATTTTGCGCAGTTGGAGCCGAAGAATTCCGGCTTTGCGGCGTAAACAAGGGAAAGCGGAATGCCGTCCATTTCCCCGCCCGAGACGGTACATTCGGCGTTTTCACGGCAGGAAAGCACCAGAGCCTCGGCAGTATTCTCTTCCGGAGTCTCATAATTGAAGTAGGAACGCAGCTTGGTGCCGCCCCATATCAGATCCTTGAATACAGGTTTCAGTCTCATAACATTATTTTCAGTTATATTCGTTGCGTTTCCGTTTGGTTCCATTATTAATAAATCACCCGTCCTCTTAGAGCCTGCCGACGTATCTCGGCGCGTACTGATTGCGCCGTCAGATTTTTCGCCAGATGCAGGGAATCTGCCGTAGCCATACTGTCGTATTGCCGGTCAATGCTTGCATTGACCTGGGCAAACTTCACGAAATATGACGGAAAAGATGCGTCGGCAGGCTCTTAAAGATATTCACTTTATTATATCACATGAGTCGCAAAAAATAAAGCCGCTGAATACAAAAAGCCGAA
>ONYN01000228.1 GCA_900322085.1 uncultured Eubacteriales bacterium
AAACTACCCCGCCAAGGCTCCGCCCTGGACGGGCCAGGGAGGTCTAGCTGTCGACAAGCGACAGCGTGACCCCCTGGACTCCCACGCTCGCATTCGCTCGCTAGTTCCGGCGCTGCGCGCTTTCTTTTTTTAAAAATTGATTTCCGTGTGTGTGAGGTATTGTTTCAGTTCATTCATTTTGGCGGTGCAGTCCGAAGCGCCAAGATCATATATCTCCTGGAGCTTTGCCGTATCCCGCTCAATGTGCTTGACCTTCACCGTTTTTGACGGACGAATGACAAATATTTCGCCGCGGTTCTCCATCTCGATGATCTTTTCCACACACGCGTTGTACTCGGCGTAGCGATTGTTGATTCTCCCGGCAAGCATTGGGTATTTCTTTCCGTACATCATATTGGCAAGCCGCGGGCTGCTCTTGCTCTTGCGGTATTCCAGCGGCCGGGTGAGCACCACTATGACCTTATCGCAGCCCATCTCAATGCACTTGTCCACCGGAATGCTGTCTGCCACTCCGCCGTCAAGATACTTTTTGCCGTTATACTCCACCATTTTTGACACAAACGGCATGGCCGACGTCGCCCGCATGGCTTCCATCTGCCCGAAACAGTCGGTAATTTGAATATATTCAGCCTCGCCTGTCTCCACATTGGTAACGGTGGCGTAAAAATCCATTCCGGATTTTTCATAGGCCTCCTCATCAAAGAGATCCAGTTGGGAGGGCAGATCGTAGTACGCAAATTTTTTATTGATGATGTTTCCTGTTGTCAGCAGCGAACGGATGCCCATATAGCAGCCCTTCGGCGCGTATTTCAGATTGTAGCGCAGCGCCCTGCCGCGCTGTCCTGACGGATAGTTCACTCCGAACAGCACTCCCGCCGATGTACCGATCACCGTGTCGGCCTTGATACCGTTGTCCAGAAAAACATCAAGCACTCCGGCGGTGTAAAGTCCCCGCATTGCGCCGCCTTCCAGTACCAGTCCTATTTTCATCTTTCATGTCGTCCTTTCCTTCAAAACCTAAAAAAATGGAAAATGCCCGTGCATATCATGCTGCACAGGCATTCTCGTTTTTTTCATTTGACGTGCATTTACTTCGTTGCCGCAGCAAGTGCCTGATCTATGTCGGCAATGATATCCTCAACGTCCTCGATACCCACCGAGAAACGGATGAGATCGGGAGAAACGCCACATTCTTCCAGCTCCTTGTCATTGAGCTGACGGTGCGTCGTACTTGCCGGGTGAAGCACGCAGGTTCTCGCGTCCGCAACGTGCGTTACAATAGCCGCAAGCCTGAGGGAATCCATAAATTTCGTGGCAGCCTCTCTGCCGCCCTTTACGCCAAACGACACAACGCCGCAGGTGCCGTCCGGCATGTACTTCCTGGCAATTTCGTAGTATTTGTTGCCCGGCAATCCGGGGAAATTCACCCATGCCACGCGCTCGTCCTTCTCAAGAAATTCCGCGACAGCCTGAGCGTTCTGGCAGTGACGAGGCATTCTCAGGTGCAGCGTCTCCAGTCCGAGGTTGAGCAGGAAGGCATTCTGCGGAGCCATCATCGCGCCCATATCGCGCATGAGATGCACGCGGATTTTGGCGCCGTATGCCGCGGCTCCAAAGTGATCGGCATAAACTACGCCGTGATATGTTTCGTCGGGCTGGGTAAACATCGGGTATTTGCCGTTCTTCCAATCAAATTTGCCGCTGTCCACCACAACGCCGCCGAGCGCGCATGCGTGACCGTCCATATATTTGCTGGTGGAATGTACCACCACATCCGCCCCGAATTCAATCGGGCGGCAGTTGATGGCGGTCGGGAATGTGTTGTCAACGATGAGCGGGACTCCGTGCGCATGAGCGACATTCGCCCATTTTTCCAGATCAAGCACGGTCAGCGCGGGATTGGAAAGCATCTCGGTAAAGACGCACATGGTATTTTCCTTAAAAAGCTTGTTGATCTCCTCTGCGGGGGCGTCAGGGTCGATGAAGTCCACATCCACGCCCATATCACGCAGCGTCTTGTTGAAGAGATTGAATGTGCCGCCGTAAATGGCTGACGAGCTGATCAGATGATCTCCCGCTTTGCATACATTCAGCACAGAATACATCGAAGCCGCCTGACCGGAGCTTGTCAGAACCGCCATAACGCCGCCTTCCAGATCGGCAATTTTTTTCTCAACGGCGTCTACTGTGGGATTGGCCAGACGGGTGTAAAAGAATCCGTCCTCTTCCAGGTCAAAAAGCTTTGCCATCTGCACGGAGGAATCGTATTTGTAAGTGGTACTCTGGGCAATGGGAAGCACTCTCGGCTCGCCGTTTTTCGGGGAATATCCCGACTGTACGCATTTTGTTGCAATTTTGTATTGGCTCATATGAACTATCTCCTTGCCATCATTTTAGCTTTAATGCAATTTAAGTAATTATACCATACAGCCAAAGCAAAATCAAGAGAAATGCGGCTCAATTGTAAATTTTATTTGTTCATTCAAAAGCCAAAAG
>ONYN01000057.1 GCA_900322085.1 uncultured Eubacteriales bacterium
AAATAAAAGGGTTTTTCCGTATGCAGAGGCAAAAAACAATAAAAGGATGTTGAACAAATGAGCAATAAAGTTCGCAAAGCAGTAATTCCGGCGGCAGGTCTGGGAACAAGGGTATTGCCTGCGTCAAAGGCAATGCCGAAGGAAATGCTGCCTATTGTAGATAAACCTGCGATTCAGTACATTGTGGAGGAAGCGGTGGCCAGTGGCATTACCGATATTCTCATCATTACCAACCGCGGCAAGAGTGATATTGAAAATCACTTTGACAGAGCGCCTGAATTGGAAGCCCGCCTTTTGCAGGCCGGCAGACAGGATGCCTACGATCAGATCGTGCAGCTGACTAAAATGGCAAATATCTGCTTTGTCAGGCAGAAGGAAACCAAAGGTCTCGGACATGCCGTCAACTGTGCGCGTTCCTTCGTGGGAAATGAACCGTTTGCCATTTTATTCGGCGACGATGTGATTTTGGGTGAAAAGCCTGTGACCGCGCAGCTTTGCGAGGCCTATGAAAAATACGGACTCGGTGTGGTAGGTACCAAGGAAATGTCTCCTGAAACGGTCATGCGCGGCAGTTCTCTCAAACTGGAACCCCTTGATGGCGAGAGGAATATTTACAAATGCACCGATCTGGTGGAAAAGGTAAGACGCAGGGAAGACCTTCTCAGCAACTATACCATTCTGGGCAGATGTGTCTGTCCGCCGGAGATTTTTGATATTCTTGACGTGACGCAGCCGGGTGTGGGCAATGAAATTCAGCTCACCGACGCATTGGCGGTACTGGCCAAAACAAAAGGGCTGACCGCTGTTGATTTTGAGGGCAAGCGCTATGATATGGGCAATAAGCTCGGTATTTTGCAGGCCACTGTTGATGTGGCGCTGCAACACCCCGAAGTTTGCGAAGGATTTAGAGCTTATCTGAAAGAAATTGCGGATAAGCTTTGAATAAAAAATACTATATTTCAGTAAGGAAGGCATTCAGATGAAGAAAAACAAAAAAATGGTTGCGACGCTTCTTGTATTCGCGCTGACACTTTTGGCAAGTATCGGCGGAATGAACGTATTTGCACAGAATGACAGCGCTGCGACGCTTGATGCCACTGCCGAGAAAACGACGGTGGTGTCCGGCTGTGATCTCAGTGCGGACAAACTCTCTGCTGTTCAGGTAAAACAGTACGGCTTTTCGATGCAGGTACCTGAGGGTACGGTGATCTCGCTGGAGAGTGATGCGTCCGTATTTGCGCAGTCGGATTACACACGCTCCTATTTTATGGAGCAGGGATGTATTCTCTACACCTTTACGCCCAATCAGAATTACTGCGCGGTCAGCGTTTTTGTGACGGATTTGGATTCTATCTACAATTATTACGGCGATTATTCCCAGCTGACGGATGAACAGAAGGCGGAACTGGTGGCGGCAGCCGGCGGCGACGACAACACTGTTGCGGAGTTTGTCACGATCAACGGAAGAACCTATCTGCAGGTCACCATGTCGGACAATGATGTTTCCACCGGCAACAAATATGTGCAGTATCAGTTTACTACCGTCATTGGCAGCCAGAGATATGTGATCTATATTCAGACCGCCAATGCCATTGATTCCGACAAAGCCGTCATTAATACGATGATCAGCTCTATCGTGCTCAGCGGCCTTGCCTCTGATAACGTGGTCGCTTCCATGAGCAAACTTGAAATTGCTTTGGTGGTGCTTTGTGTGATCCTCGTGATTGCTGTGGCGCTGATTTATTTCTTCTTCTACAGAGCCAATCAATTTGTCAAGGCAGGTATTACCGATTATAAGCGTCTGGGTTTTGATTTGCCTGAAAAAGAAGTCGATGAAGATGACATCTATGATGAGGATGAAGATGTGGACGATTTTGACGATGACGAGGATGTCGAGGAAGATGACGTCGAGGAAGATGACGTCGAGGACGTTGAAGAAGATGACGATAACGACGAAAGAATCATCAAAGACTGAGGTTCTCTCCGATAATCAGTAACAGCTT
>ONYN01000148.1 GCA_900322085.1 uncultured Eubacteriales bacterium
TCATCGACAGCTACGGCGGCGTGTCGCTGCACGAACAGTCACACGGCGAGAGCTTTCTGGCGCTGGTGAAGAACCGCTTCGGCGGCGACGGAATTTATCTGCTCGACGAGCCGGAAGCGGCGCTTTCTCCCTCGCGGCAGATGACGCTCATGGTGCTGATGAACGAACTTGTTCACAATCATTCGCAGTTCGTCATCGCCACCCACTCTCCAATGCTCATGGCGTTTCCCGGCGCGCAGGTGATAGAACTCACCTCGGACGGGATACAAACCGTCCCGTTTCGGCAGACGGAGCATTTTCAACTGACAAAGCGGTTTCTGGACAACCCGGAGAAAATGATGGAAGTGCTGCTGGGAGAAGGGGAAATCTGAATTTTTGGAGGTATATCAATGAATAAAATTACATGTATTTGCTTAGGCGTAACGAGTATGGAACGCGCAATTGTCTTTTATCGGGATAAATTAGGATTTCAAATATAATGAGAATGGTTTGTTACAGTTTTAATTTCACTATGATGATAAATCGCTGAATTCTAATTTTTCTTTACAACCAACAAACGCAGGAGGAATTTTTTTTAAAATGGCAATGGAAAAAATTGTGGTAAGGGGAGCGCAGGAAAACAATCTCAAAAATATCAACGTGGAATTCCCGCGCGACAAAATGGTGGTCTTCACGGGCCTGTCGGGTTCGGGCAAAAGCTCACTTGCCTTCGATACCATCTTCGCGGAAGGACAGCGGCGTTACATGGAGTCGCTTTCGTCCTACGCGCGAATGTTCATGGGGCAGATGAGCAAGCCGGAGGTGGATTCCATCGAAGGACTTTCGCCCGCCATCTCGATTGACCAGAAGACTACATCGAAAAATCCCCGTTCCACCGTCGGAACGGTCACTGAGATTTACGACTATCTGCGATTGCTCTATGCCCACATCGGCATACCTCATTGTCCGGTATGCGGACGGGAAATTCAGCAGCAGACGGTCGATCAGATTGTTGACAGAGTGCTGGCAATGGACGAAGGCACCAAAATACAGATCATGGCTCCCATCATCAAGGCCAAAAAAGGCACGCATCAGAAAGAGCTTGACAGTGTGCGCAAATCCGGCTTTGTCCGCGTGAGGGTTGACGGGAATATCTATGACCTGTCGGAGGAGATCAAGCTGGAAAAAAATATCCGACACAATATCGACGTTGTGGTGGACCGCCTTGTGATAAAGCCCGAAATCCGCAGTCGTCTTGCCGATTCCATTGAAACGGCGTCAAAGCTCACGGGCGGCATATCGCTGGTCAGCGTTATGGGTGGGGAGGACATACTCTTTTCCCAGAATTACGCCTGTCCCGAACACGGTATCAGTATGGACGAGCTGACTCCGCGAATGTTCTCCTTCAACAGTCCTCAAGGCGCATGTGAGCACTGCACGGGTCTGGGAATATTTATGAAGGTCAATCCCGACCTCGTCATTCCCGACCGATCGCTTTCGCTTCGCAAGGGAGCTGTCAGGGCTTCGGGCTGGTACTCGACCGATGAGAATTCCTTCGCCATGATGTACTTCAAGGGACTTGGCAAGGCTTACGGCTTTACGCTAGATACACCTGTCAACAAAATGAGCGAAGAAGCTCTTAATGCCATTCTCTACGGTACGGGGGACAGGGAGCTTGAATTTATGCGCATGAGTACCATGGGGCGCAGTAAATTTATGGCCAAATTCGAGGGTGTGATTCCCAATTTGGAGCGTCGGTATGCCGAGACGCAAAGCACATGGGCCAAACATGACATTGAACCGCTGATGACAGAGGTCCCCTGCGACTTCTGCCGCGGAGACCGATTGAAGCCAGAAATACTGTCAGTCACAGTGGGCGGTCTGAATATCGCTCAGTTCTGCAAACTGTCGGTCACCGAAGCACTGGAATTCCTCGACAATCTCACACTTACCGAGCACGAGCATTTTATTGCCGACCGTATTCTGAAAGAGGTGCGTCTGCGTCTGGGATTCCTCAACAACGTCGGTCTGGAATACCTGACCCTTTCCCGTTCGTCCGGAACGCTGTCGGGCGGCGAGAGCCAGAGAATACGCCTTGCCACTCAGATTGGCTCATATCTCACCGGTGTGCTTTATATTCTGGACGAACCCAGCATCGGACTGCACCAGCGTGATAACGACAAGCTGCTTGCCACCCTGCAAAGGCTGCGTGACCTCGGCAATACCCTCATTGTTGTGGAGCATGACGAGGATACCATCCGCGCCGCCGATTATGTGGTGGACATTGGCCCCGGAGCGGGCGTTCACGGCGGCGAAGTGGTATTTGCCGGAACGGTGGACGACCTTGTCAAATGTGAAAATTCAGTCACAGGGCAGTATCTCAGCGGCGTGCGCAAAATTCCGGTACCCGAAAAGCGCAGACCTGGCAGCGGAAACTGGCTGACCATCAGAGGAGCCTCGGAAAATAATCTTAAGCATATTGACGTATCAATTCCGCTCGGCACATTCACCTGCGTGACAGGCGTTTCAGGCTCGGGCAAAAGTTCGCTTGTCAATGAAATCATTTACAAACGCCTCGCCTGCGATCTCAACCGCGCCAGAATCATATGGGGCAAGCACGATGGCATTGAGGGAACGGAATATCTCGACAAAATTGTTGAAATCAGCCAGTCACCCATCGGCAGAACGCCGCGTTCCAATCCCGCGACTTACACGGGGGTATTCACCGATATACGCGACCTTTTCGCCAATTTGCAGGAATCCAAGCTGCGGGGATTCGACTCGGGACGCTTCTCCTTCAACAAGAAGGGAGGACGCTGCGAGGCATGCGAGGGCGACGGCATTATTCAGATAGAAATGCACTTCCTGCCCGATGTGTATGTTCCCTGCGAGGTTTGTAAGGGCAAGCGGTACAATCGCGAAACGCTTGAGGTTAAGTATAAGGGTAAGAGCATTTCCGATGTACTTGACATGACGGTGGAGGACGGCGTTGCGTTCTTTGAGAATCATCCCAAAATCGTGCGTAAGCTAAAGACCCTTTACGATGTGGGTTTAGGCTATATCAAGATCGGACAGCCTGCGACCACCCTTTCCGGCGGTGAAGCGCAGCGCGTCAAGCTGGCAACCGAGCTTTCCAAGCGTGCGACAGGCAAGACAATATTTGTCCTCGATGAACCCACCACAGGACTGCATACAGCGGACGTCCACCGACTGATCGAAGTGCTTCAGACGCTGGTAGACGGGGGCAACACGGTGCTGGTCATCGAGCACAATCTGGACGTCATCAAGACGGCCGACTACATCATCGACCTCGGTCCCGAAGGCGGCAACCGCGGCGGCACAGTAGTCGCGGCTGGCACACCTGAAGAAATCGCGGCCGTGCCGGAATCCTACACAGGACATTACCTTGGTGGGCTTCTTGGGCTGCGCAAAGAATAGTTAATAATGAATGACTGTGGCGCACCTGCGGTGCGGGAAGATAAATAAGGGTGAAGCAAATATGGCAAAAAGCAAAGAGGTTAAGACCAACGCCATGCGCATACTTGACAGCATGAAGATCAATTATGAGGCTAAGACCTACGAATGCAAGGATTTTGTAGACGGGGTGCAGGTTGCGGATATTCTCGGACTGCCGCACGAAATTGTTTACAAAACCCTTGTGGCGCAGGGCGCAAGCAAGCAGTATTATGTGTATGTGATTCCCATCGAAGCCGAACTTGACATGAAAAAGGCGGCAAAGTCGGTGGGGGAGAAGTCGGTTGCCATGCTGCCTGTCAAGGAGATCAATGCCGTGACAGGCTACATACGCGGCGGCTGCACAGCTATTGGCATGAAGAAGCAGTACGTCACACGTATTGCTCAGTCGGCGCAGAAGCTGGAATATATGATTGTCAGCGGCGGCAAGCTTGGCGTTCAGCTCAGGCTCTCGCCGGACGACCTTAAGTCTGCCTGCGCGGGGGAATTTGACGACATTACACGGGAGTAAGAGCCTGTGAATCAACAATAGGCAAGATTATTTTTGAACAGTTCCTGAAAAAAACGACAGGCTGCTTAATCCGAAGCCTGTCGTTTTTGGTTTGATTTTATTTTTGAGCGTTGAATCTGTTGAGCCATGCCTCGGCAAGCTCCATCGCGTCGGAGAATGTGGCACGCTCGATGGACTTGGCGATTTTGCCTCTTCCCTTGATGTCGGGGTCGGTGAATAGAAGCTGTATTTCAAATTTGGTGCCGATGTCCACATCATTGACCTTTTTGGAGTCAAGCTCCCTTATAAAAATAATGTACTTGTCGCTCATATTGCCATAGTACATCTCATTGCCGCTGCGAACCAGCGGCCGTCCCTTATAGCAAAGATAATTGTTTTCCATTATAATACCTCCCAAAATAAATTGGCTCAGTCAAAAAGTCAACAAGCCAAAAACGGCGGCCTTTTCATCACAAAAAGCCGCCGCCGGTCTCAAATGATTGCATTACTCATCGTCAAGATAAGACTTGACCAATTCGCTGAGCAAATCGTCTCTGTCGATCTTGCGAATAATACTGCGAGCGTTCGCGTGCGTTGTGATATATGTCGGATCCTCCGAAAGAAGATAGCCGACAATCTGATTGACAGGGTTATAGCCCTTTTCTTTAAGTGCGTCATACACTATCTTGAGAAGGGTTTTCATTTCCTCTGCGTGATCCTGTTCGATGGAGAAGGTCATAGTTTCATCCATAATTAAACACCTCCGTGCAATATTATTTTACATCAATTCCCCACTGTAATCAAGATGGTTTTCATAAAAAATAAAAAATAATTTTTCTGTCATTCATTATACACCCAAACACATGGCAATAATCTGATGAAATTATTAACAAAATGAAAAGATATATTAAATTATACCTTCTTTCATCCGAAATTATGTGCTATGAAAAATTTTGTTTATTACTTTCACACTGGCCGCGTTTGTTTATGCAATTAATTTTAAAATTGTTAAAAAAAATATTGTTTTCATGGCGAAGCTGTGATATAATATACAAAAGCATTGTTTTAGGAGATGTTAATGAAAATGGTTAGCGATATTGTTTGTGAATATCTTGTAAAAAGAAAGATTGATGTTAAGCAAATTTTACAAGCGGCTGTCATTGTAACGCTTGGGTTCATTGTAACCGATGTTATCGCGTTTTTTTTGTCGTACGCTGACAGAACAAGACTGCTGTTTACATTACTTTTTCTCTGTGGAATGGGTCTGACAGTTTTTCTGACAAGGTTCGCGCTTATTGTAGAGTACGAATATTCATTTGTTAATGGGGAACTGACTGTAGACAGAATTCTCGCCCGCAGCCAAAGGAAGCATATGCTGGATGTCAATGTCAAGACGATTTACAAGCTTGGCTATGTCGGCAGCGGAGAAATCAACGAGCATAACATCGACAGCGTGAAGGATTATTCCTCCAGCAGAAACGATAAAGAAACAGTTTTTGCCTGCTATAAGGACGAAAACAGCGGCAAAAACGTTCTGCTCTTTTTCACACCCAATCAGAAAATTATTGATTCCATGAAACCCTATGTCAACGCGACCGTTTATCGCGAGGCATTTTCAAAAAACGTCAGCAAGTAATTAACTTTTTAATTCTATACTTAATTTTATACTTACAATCATTTCGGCACCGGGACGGGTGGCATCTTGTGGGTGCGCTTGTCCCTGTTTTCATTTCGGAGGAGATAAGACATGATTATACTCGACAATGCACAGACAAAAAAGCTGGAAGATTTTGCCGTCAAAAACGGCGGTTTTGATCACAAACGATTGATGGAAAACGCGGGAGCTTCGGTTTGCCGCTTCATAAATGAAGTGATTGGCTCCGCCAACAAATCGGTGGCCGTGGTATGCGGAATAGGCAACAACGGCGGTGACGGATTTGTTGTTGCAAAGCGTCTGCTCGAAGGCGGTGCAAAGGTTCGCATACTGCTGGCGCTCGGCACTCCCACCACCGATGACGCCAAGAGGTTTCTGAAGGAAAGCGAAGCGGCCGGAATCAAGACGCTCTCATTTACCCATGAGGACGATAAATCCGAATTTGCCAAGACTGTGGGAAATTCCGACATTATTGTTGACGCGATATTCGGTGTGGGATTTCACGGTACGGTGAGCGATGAATTGAGCGAAGTCATTGAAATGATCAATTCATCGCGTGGAGCAGTGGTATCGGTAGATGTGCCGAGCGGAGTGGATTCCGATTCCGGCGAGGTCTCAGGCGCCTGTGTACGGGCGGATTATACTGTCACATTCTCCACACGCAAGCCCGGACACGTCATTTATCCGGCTGTGGATTACTGCGGCGAGGTTCATGTGGCGGCGATAGGCATTGACGATCACGTCATTCAGGAACAGGAACATCATATTTCCACCATTGATTACGATGATGTGCGCCGCTGCTTCCCCAAGCGCTCTAATAACACCCACAAAGGCACATTCGGCAAGCTGCTTTGCATTTGCGGAAGCATCGGTATGGCGGGCTCGGCCACCTTCGCGGGAAAGGCTGCTGTCATGTCAGGCGTTGGAATGGTTGAAATGGCGGTACCGGCGGAAATATATCCGATAGTCGCGGGCAATCTGATCGACCCGGTATATTTTCTGCTCAAAACCAACGAGGCAGGAACGGTTTCGTCCGATTCCATCCCGCTTATACTTGACAAGATGAAAAATGCCACGGCAGTGATGATCGGCTGTGGTATGGGCAAGGGGGAGGACGTCACCGCGGTTGTTGAAGCGGTGATTCGAAATTCCGAAGTGCCGATCATCATAGATGCCGACGGACTCAACGCCATCAAGGACAACCTGGGAGTGCTCAGGGAAGCCAAGGCACCTATTGTGATGACTCCCCACCCGGGAGAAATGGCTCGTCTGGTTGGCAAAACCAATGTCGAGGTTCAGTCGCAGCGTCTGGAGGTTGCCTCTTCATTTGCGATGACATTTGGAGTGTACATGGTGCTGAAGGGCGCCAATACGGTCTGCGCGACTCCCGACGGGCGCATAATGATCAATCTGACGGGCAATCCCGGCATGTCCAAATCGGGCAGCGGAGATGTACTGGCAGGTCTTTTGGGCTCGCTGCTGGCACAGGGAATGGACCCGGAGGAGGCTGCCGCGTGCTCGGTGCATATTCATGGCATGGCGGGGGACAGTGCCGCCGGAAAATATTCGCAGCAGTCCATGACAGCAAACGATATCATTATTGAATTCTCCGATATTTTCAGGGATATTGAAAAGAAATAAAAAACAAAGGATGGATAAAAATGGCAGTCATAGCTCCTTCGCTGCTTTCGGCGGATTTTACAAAGATGGGGGAAGAGGTAAGGGAGATTGAATCGGTCGGTACCAAGGTGCTGCACATAGACATAATGGACGGCCACTTCGTGCCGAATCTTACCTTCGGGTATTCGATGGTGAAGGCTCTGCGGCCTGTTTCGGATATGATATTTGACGTACATCTGATGATGACCAACCCTCTGGAATACATAGAAAATTTTGCAAAGGCGGGTTCAGACGTCATCACGGTGCATACCGAATGTGACAGCGATCTCGGCGAGTGCATCGAACTGATACATAAATGCGGCAAAAAGGCGGGTCTTTCCATCAAGCCAAAGACCCAGCCCGAAGCTCTTTTTCCCTACCTGGACAGCATCGAGCATATTTTGGTTATGACGGTGGAGCCGGGCTTCGGCGGGCAGTCGATGATGCCGGAATGTCTGGACAAAATCGCCGCAATCAAGTCGGAATGTGCATCTCGCGGGTTGAGGATTCCCGTTATGATTGACGGCGGCGTCAATGCCTCCAATGTGCGCATGGCAGCTGAAGCAGGAGCGGACATGATGGTTGCGGGCAATGCTGTATTCGGCGCGGCAGACCGCTCAGCCGCATTCCGCGAGTTGAGTGAACGGAGCGAAATATAGCAGAGGCGTGTCTGTTATGATGTCCCATTGATAAGCCGCTTATTTCATTCATAAAAAAGCATTGCAGAATCGTCTCAAAAAACGAAGCTGCAATGCTTTTTGTTGTAAGAACCTGAGCTGCTAAAGCAGCGGGCGCAGTACGCACGCGCCGAGATACGTCAGCAGGCTCTAAAATCACCATCTGATTTTGTCAGTAAGCTGACCAGA
>ONYN01000049.1 GCA_900322085.1 uncultured Eubacteriales bacterium
AACTTCCGGATGTTCTGAGTTACCGGCAATCAATATTATATCACCTTTTTCCGACGCATTGGTGACAATACTATGAATTTTTGAAACAAACGGACAGGTAGCGTCCTGAATCACAAGCTGCTTTTGCTTGAGTTCATTATAAATCGGGAGCGGAACTCCGTGAGAACGTATCACAAGCACATGATCAGGAGGCACATCGCCGGGATTCTCCGCAATCACCACTCCCCTGTCGGCCAATTGCTGCACAACCTGCTCATTGTGAATAATCGGCCCCAGTGTACAGACCTTTTTTCCTTCATCGAGCAGCGAATTCACAAGCTCAATGGCCCGGTTTACCCCAAAACAAAAACCCGCAGTTTCGGCAAGAGTAACGGTTTTTTTCATATTCTACCTCCCGCTGCTCACGCATTGATCTTTTGATTGATTGTATCCACAACAAGCTGAACAGACTGCTCAAAATCAATTTCTGAAGTATCAATGAGAATGGAATCGGCTGCCGGACGAAGCGGTGAAATCGGCTTGTGGGTGTCGTAATAATCACGTTCCTTGATATCGTCGAGAACTTCCTCGTAATTTGCCTGCATTCCCTTTTCAATGAGTTCCTTATATCTGCGCTGTGCTCTGACTTCAGGCGATGCCGTGAGGAATATCTTGACCTGTGCGTGAGGCAGCACCACGGTGCCAATGTCTCTGCCGTCCATTATAATATTGTTTGTGCGAGCCATTTCCTGCTGCATATCCGAAAGACACTGACGCACCTTTGGTATTGCTGAGACGATCGGTGCGCATCGTGTCACCTCACGCGTGCGAATTACCCTGGAAACATTCTCGCCGCAAAGATAAATCTTCTGTTCTCCGTCCTCATATTTCAGCTCGATATCGAGCATGGGAAGAATTGAGCCAACCTTTTCCGCGTCGTCAGGGTCAATCCTGTGCTGCATGACATACAGAGCCGCGGCACGATACATCGCTCCCGTGTCAACATAAACAAATCCCAGCCGTCTGGCCGCCTCGCGGGAGATCGAGCTTTTGCCTGCGCCCGAAGGTCCGTCTATCGCTACGTTAATCATATGAGTAATACCCCATCCTTTCTGCTGCGGCAATTCCGGCACAACGTCCGGTGGAAAAAGCTATCTGCAAATTGAATCCTCCGGTGTGAGCATCCACATCAATCACTTCGCCCGCGAAATAAAGACCTTCCACAATTTTTGACTCCATGTTTTTTGGATTTATCTCTGAAATGTTTATGCCCCCCGATGTGACAATCGCTTCATCTATCGGACGGAATCCAGAAACGGTGTATTCGAGATTCTTCAACATACCGGCTAATGCCAGCCGTTGCTCACGGCGTATTGAATTGACCTTTGTGTTATACGGAATGCCTGTTCTTTTTATTATAACAGATATTATTTTTTGTGGCAAGAGCTTTGAGAGAGAATTTCCGAAATCTTTGTTAATATTTTCCGAAAAATCCCTTTGTATTCTGCTGTCGAGCTGTTCAAGACTGAGCGCCGGCTTCAGATCTATGGATATTTTATATCGTTTCTTCGGATCACGCATGTGTGAGCTTGCGCTCAGAATAACAGGACCGGACATTCCAAAATGCGTAAAAAGCATTTCTCCGAAGTCCTTGTAGATTGTTTTTCCGCTGTCATTTTCGGTGACTTTAATTGCCACATTTCTCAGGGAAAGCCCCTGCGCCTCGGCACATTCTCTCCCCTCTATGACAAGCGGAACCAGCGATGGCTTCGGTTGCACCACCGTATGGCCCAGTTCTCTTGCGAATCGGTATCCGTCACCGGTAGAGCCTGTCAGCGGATAAGACATTCCGCCGGTGGCAATAACACACGCGCCACATTCAATGATCCCGTTTGCTTCGGTCGCTACTGATGAAATCCTTCCATCGGCAGAAATCACCTTAACAGCAATATCACGAATGACATGCACTCCTGCCTTTCTGCCATATTCAATCAATGCATTGTTGATATCTGCGGCACGGTCAGAAACCGGAAACACCCTGTTGCCCCTCTCTACCTTCAGCGGCACTCCATGAGATTCAAAAAAATCCATAACGTCACGGTTGGAAAATTTGGCAAACGCACTGAAAAGAAACTTGGGATTGACGGGAATATTGGCAAAGAAATTGTCCCTTGTGCAATCGTTAGTCACGTTGCAGCGACCTTTGCCCGTAATGAGCAGCTTCTTGCCGCTGCGCTGATTCTTTTCAATAAGAGCGACGGATGCTCCCATTTCGGCAGCCGTTCCCGCAGCCATCATTCCCGCGGGGCCTCCGCCAATAACGACCAGATCGTATGCCGTCATATATCTTCCTCCGGCTTCTGATAAATTTCATATTCGTCCCAGATTTCCTCCAGCCTGCGGAATGTATCCGATACCTCCGCCTGGTTGCGCTTGATGGCAGCTACTATCAGGGCGTTTATCACGCTCATCGGAGCAACAAGCGAATCCACTATGGAAAGCATGTCACTCTTAGCAATTAACGCGCACTGTGAATACTGAACAAGCGGCGACGACATGCTGTCGGTGATTGCTATGATGTTGGCACTTTTGGAATCGGCAAATTTGAGGGCGGCAATGGCGCTGTTGCAATAACGCGGAAAGCTAATGCCGATAACGCAGGCCTTGCTGTCAACATGCATCATCTGCGCAAGTGTATCGCTCTCATTGGAAGGATCGATCACCACCACGTTTTTAAATATCAGCTTCAGATAATACCCCAGAAATACCGCCAGCGCTTCCGCGCTCCTTGCACCCAATATGTAAATCTTTTCGGCTTTACATATCATCTCGACGGCCTTGTCGAAATGATCCTTTGACGACTCGTTAAGCGTTCGGCGGATCTTGTCCACATCGGAAGTCAGCACGCATTCCAAAACCTCATCGTCACCAATCCTGCTGCACGCAACGTCGATTCTCTGCACCGAAGTGAGTCTGTTCCGAATCATCTCCTGAATTGCCTTTTGCAGTCCTGGATATCCGTCATAACCCAACTCTGTTGCAAAGCGAACCACCGTGGACTCACTCACACCCACCGTCTTGCCAAGTGTGGAAGCGGTCATAAAGGCCGCCTTGTCATATTTTTCACATATATAATCCGCAATGGCTTTCTGCCCTTTGGAAAATCCGGCATAACCCGAATTAATGGCATTAAAAAGCGAATTACTCATTTTTATCCCTCACATCACAGCACGGTTGATT
>ONYN01000167.1 GCA_900322085.1 uncultured Eubacteriales bacterium
CAGAAAAGTCCCATTGCCAGAATGAATACCAGCGGCAGGATGATCGCCGGAAAAAGCAGCTCGGCAGTGCGTGCTACCTGGCGGATTCCGGATGTGATGATGAAGCAGACCGTCAGCAGTGTTATGGCCGGAATGACCTGTGGAGGCGTTTTTTCGAGCAGAAAAAACTCGGTCATCTGCGTCTGTTTGACCGCAATGCAGCAGATATTGGAGATGAAATATACTGCTGCCGCCGCAAGAATTATCTTTGCCGGGATATATCCCAGCCTTTCCCTGAGCAGAGCGGGAAACGACATGCTCTGGCTGCCGGAGAAGCACCTTGCCAGCATGCTCATTGACAACAGAGCAATACCGATGCCCGCCGCCAGCAATGCGAGTGACCATCTGCCAAAGTTTTCGGGATAAAAATACATGCCGCACATTCCCGACATCATCACAAGCACGGTAAGCTGCCATTCCGAGAAGGTGGTGCGGTTGGCGGAGCCTGAAAATTCCATATCATCTGCCCTCCAGTCATTTCATGCGAATCAGGTCGACAGGCTCGTAGTATTCCGGTCGCGTGTCGCGTCGGAATATCGGCAGCTCGATCAGGCTCTCAAGGAATCCCTTTTTGTACGCGGGGGAGAAGGGAGCTGTGAATTCGGTGCCGTAGGAATACAGCGCGCAAAGCTGCGAGACAAACAGCACCAGTCCCACCGTCAGCCCGAATATTCCGAATATCGCCGAGAGCGCCAGCAGAAAATACTTCACGAGCCTCAGCGACGAAGCGAGCTCGTAGGAGGGAATGACGAAGGAAGTCAGCGATGTCAGCCCGATAATGATGATGAGCAGGGGACTTACCAATCCCGCCCTGATGGCCGCGTCACCAACGATCAGACCTCCGACAATGGACATTGCCGAGCTTATGCTGCCCGGAAGACGGATACTTGCCTCACGGAGCAGTTCAATAAAGAATTCCATGATGATCACCTCTGTCACCGCGCTGAACGGAACGTTAATTCTGTTGGCCGCCGAGAGCAGCAGAAGATCGACCGGCAGCAGTCCGGGATTATACGCCACAACGGCGACATAGAGCGACGGCGCTGTAATGGAGATAAAGAAGGCGATCCAACGCAGTATTTTCAGAAAAGAAGAGTATGTCCAGCGCTGATATCTGTCCTCCGAAACCTGCATCATGGAGGAGATAGTTGCCGGAGCAAGCAGTACATACGGACTGCCGTTGACAATGATGGCGGCACGTCCCTGGCAGATTTCGGCGGCTGCGGTGTCGGGCTTTTCGGTGCCGTCAATCTGAGGGAGCGGACTGAGCGGATATTGCTCAATAAGCTGTGCCAATTCTCCGGAATCGTTCATCAGGTCGACGTTAATGGCCTGGATGTTTTTGCGCACTGTGTCCACAAGCTTTGGGTTGGTCAGCCCCCGGATATAGCACAGCGCAACGGCGGTATGAGAACGCAGTCCGACCTGCGTCATTTCGATGGTCAGATTTGGATCGGATATCCGTCTGCGGATAAGAGCTGTGTTGGTGCGGAGGTTTTCGGTGAATCCCTCGTGAGGTCCCACCACCGAGCCTGCCGTCTCGCTGGGAGAAACCGATCGGGATTCTATGCTGCGCGCGCCGATGACAAATCCGACGTTCAGTCCCTCAATGCAGAGAAAGAGGTCGCCGGTGAGTGCTGCGACAAATCCCTTGGAAAGACTCGGCTGTTCACTCAGTTCGGTGTTGAGGATGATTTCGGAAATCTGCTGCATGGGCGGTATATTGTCAGGACCGGCGCTTAATTTAAGCTGCATGGCGGGAAGTATCAGATTCTGTTCGGCACTCTGTTTGGAGCACATGCCGTCTACCAGCAGCAGAAAGCTTCGTCTACCGTCGGCAAGGGTGAATGGTCGTATCAGCACATCGGCATTTTTGCCTTTAAGAGCCGTGCAGTAATCAAGATTCTCCTGATAATTTGTCGAAACAGGGCGGTCGTAATCCGGGCTGATGTCAAAGGGAGCGGAGTCGGAGCAGATTTTTTCATCATTTCCGTTCTCGGTATTTTTTTGGTTGTGGCTGGATGGGGTCACTTTTGTCTGACTGAATCCAATGAGGTCAAATATCATATTGCCTGGCAAATGGCTCATCTCCTGTCGTTTGTTGGATGGCATATATATTCATTTTTTGCCGAACGAGGAAGGATATGCGTTTTAATACAAAAAATTAAAAATAAAAATCCCGAAGCACTGCAATGCGCTTCGGGATCACTCTGTTTTTGGAATTAGTATTGAATATTTTCTGCCGGGTTTACCTTTTTAATAAGGTGGGTGTGGGGGAGATAATAGAAGGTGTATTTTTGACCTACCCGGAAATAGCCGCGGCTTCCGCTGTATTTAAGGGTGATCATTTCACCGCTGGTTCCCTTTATGCGGATCATCGACCTTCCCGGACCTGCAAGCAATCCGCTGTGCGGAGAGGTCTGCACCACGGTGGCTGTAATGGCGGAAAGCTCACTGTCTTTTACCGAAAGATCGCCGATGGCGGGGATTGACGCCGATATCATAATCAGTGCGATAAGTCCGAAAACTCCCGAGGCAATCCAGGCGAAGCGACGGCGGATTTTGTGCTTGATGACCGAAAAGAGGAAAATGATCAGACCGATGCTCAGCATCAGTAGAGCAATGGTGAGAAGGTAAATAATGTACAATGTCACACTGTCGAACATCATAGCAAATCCAACCCCGATTATGATCATGCTCAACAGCACACCGCCAGCGGCGATCAAAATGGGGGGCATTTTTACCGAGCCGAATATCAGCGATTTGTTGTCACTCAGGGTATTTCCAGCGCTGTCAAGCACTTGAGTGCGCGTGAAAAAGATGAAGTATTTCAGAATAAAAACGGCGGAAGCCAGTGAGAGCAGCGTTCCGATTACCGTCACCACCAGACCGGGATAAAACAGCGCTGTAAAGCTGTCGGGAATCATGGTGCCGAAGCTCCTGCTGAAACAGGTAATTCCCAAAATCAGCGAAAGCGACATTGTGCCAACTATCACCGGAATGCTTTTCAAAAGCTTGTTGAGCATTTGCACAAATCCTTTCATGTCCATTATTTAACGAAAAATTATTATTTTATTAACAATATACATGCCATAACAATCCATTGTAAATTTATCTTAACATGTTATTAACGCATTGTCAACAATTTTTTTAATATTTCAAGTAAAAAACAAAAAAAGGATACCACCCCGAAATGCTAAACAGACTCTTATGCATCGTGAGTATCCTTTGAAGTATGATATGGTTACACACAAAAAACTATTCAGCCGATGAGGTGTCACTTGAATCGGCTTCGCCGGTGTCAACCTTTTCTTTAAGCACATATCCGGCAATTAACCTGTCGGGGTCACTGACCTTGAAGTACTTTCCCACCTCGGCGTAAATCAGCACGTCGGTTCCCCCGACCAGACGGCCTTCCACATCTGCGCCGCTGTCGGCAGAGGCGAGAATATCACAGTCCTCATAAAGAACGCCTGTACCTATGGCGTGATCGGAAATCTCAGCGGAATCAGGATCCGCGTTCTCAGCTACGGAAGAAGTCGGACCGGAGCTGTCCCGCACAGAATCGGTACTGTTTATGGGGAATAATCCCGTAATAAACGCGCCTGCCGCAATCGCGGCGACGATAGCAACAAGGACAACCAATGCGGTCTTTGTGCCTGTCTTTTTTTCGACTTTTTCCGTGTTGAAGGTCTGGTCAGTATCGCTCACCGCAGATGGTTCTTCTGTCGGAACGACGCAATCGTCAGGCTCTATGTGGGGCAGCTGAGAATAATCCTCATTCTGCTCCGGCTCATTCTGTTCTCCAGGCTCATCCGTACCATCCGAATCTGCCGCGGGTGCCGGCTGACGGTAGGCGTTAATATCAAGATTGAGCGACTCGCTCGAATTAAGATCATTCATCTCAAAAAAATCATTGTGATTCAATCTTTTTTCACTCCTGCTTTTTTGCTTAAAGACAAAAATAAACTGATAAAATCTTCACAGTTAATTATACAATAACAATGAATGAAAGTCAAATAAACAATTATTGAATTGACATAGGGGGGATGGCGTGATATAATGATCGTGTTGCAAAATGATTCAAGAATCGAGGTGAGTAAAGTGACAAACGGCGATAGTTGCGGGGGCAAATGTGACAGCAAGACAGAATCCCAGCCCCCCAACGGAATGAATTCAGAAGCGGAGTCGCTTTACCGCCTGATTGGTAAAGGGCTGAATTTTGTCGCCTCTGTATGACGCTTGTGTCTCAGAGGGCTTTTGATGCGCCGTGAGGCGTTCTCAGCATTTGTCCGTTGCTGTTGGTAATTGATAATGCAGCATTTATTATCAGACCATGAAACGGAGTGAACAGGCAAAATGACTACAGAAACAAACGAAATCGTGCAAACCTTGACAACAGAATCCTCGCCCTCTGTCAGACCGGATTACGGTAGCGAGATTATAGGCATAATCAGGGGCAATCTCTCACCCAAAGTGATGCAAAGCCGACTGGAGGATTATCACGGAAATGACATTGCCCAGGTTATGGAGCATCTGACGCCTGCCGACCGCAGGAAGCTGTACCGTGTATGCACAGTGGAAATGCTCGCCGATGTATTTGAATACATTGATGAGGACTCGGCAGGAGTGTATCTGGAGGCAATGGATATTCAGAAAGCGGCAGGGGTTATTTCCGAACTGGAGACGGATACCGCTGTTGATGTGCTTCACGAGATAAGCAAGGAGAAGCGCGGCCTTATCATTGAGCTGCTTAAGCCGGATATCCGCGATGATATACGGCTTATCGCGTCGTTTGATGAAGACGAGATAGGCAGCCGTATGACCACCAATTTCATAAGCATACGGGAAAACCTCTCCATAAAAGAAGCAATGAAGGAGCTGATCCGGCAGGCCAAGCAAAACGACAATATTTCCACCCTCTTTACAGTGGACGAACATAACGAATTCTACGGAGCGGTCGACCTCAAGGACTTAATTACAGCCGACAGTTCCGACAGTCTGGAAGGGCTTACAACGACCTCGTTCCCTTATGTTTACGCTAACGAGTCCATTGACGACTGTATAGATAAGCTCAAGGATTACGGAGAGGATTTCATCCCGGTGCTGGACAACGGAAACCGTCTGCTCGGGGTCATTACCGCGCAGAGCGTCATTGAAGTGGTGGATGACGAAATGGGGGAGGATTACGCACGTCTGGCAGGTCTTATTGCGGAGGAGGACCTCAACGAGCCTCTCATGGACAGCATGAAGAAGAGGCTCCCGTGGTTGATTGTTCTGCTGGGACTTGGCATTGCCGTGTCCGCCGTGGTGGGCGTATTTGAATCGGTGGTTGCGCAGCTTACCTTGATTATGGCGTTTCAGTCTTTGATACTCGACATGGCAGGTAATGTCGGCACTCAGTCGCTGGCCGTAACGATACGCGTGCTCACCGATGAAAACCTCACTTTCCGGCGCAAGCTGCACCTCGTCACCAAGGAGATGAAGGTCGGCTTTTTCAACGGAGCGCTTCTCAGCGGAATATCTGTGGTGCTTATCGGGTGTTACATCATGTTCTTCAAGCGGAAAGCGGCTGTGTTTTCTTTTGCCGTATCGGGGTGTATCGGAGCGTCGCTGGTGCTTGCCATGCTGATTTCCAGTGCTGTCGGCACGCTCATTCCTCTTTTCTTCAAAAAAATCAAGATAGACCCCGCCGTAGCTTCCGGTCCTCTGATAACCACCGTCAACGACCTTGTAGCTGTGGTGACATATTACGGTATCAGCAAGTTGCTGCTTATCGATCTGCTGAAATTCGCCGGATAAATCAACTGTCAAACGAAGGTAATTAATTTGAAAAAGCTTCTTTCAAAGACCCGGGCGGCCGCCGATAAATACGGTATGTTCGGGCAAAACGAAAAAATAGCCATTGGCGTTTCCGGCGGTAAGGATTCACTGATGCTCCTGCGCTTAATGGCTGCAATGCGGGAATTTCACCCGTCTCACTTTGAGATTGCCGCACTCTGCCTCGATCCGTGCTTCGGGGGTATGGAAGCGGATTATTCCGGAATACAACTGCTTTGCGACGAACTTGATGTGCCGCTTGTGATAAGGCGGTCGAGGCTTGGTGAAATCATTTTTGAAGAGCGCAGGGAAAGCAATCCCTGTTCTCTTTGCGCCCGCATGCGAAGGGGAATACTTCACAATATGACGCTTGAGCAAGGCTGCACACGTTTGGCTCTGGGACACCATATGGATGACGCGGCGGCGACCTTCTGGATGAATCTCACCGCAGGAAGCCGCATAGCAAGCTTTTCCCCCGTGACATATCTCGACCGCAAGGAGATTTATCTGATACGCCCCATGATATTCTGCCATGAGAGCGAGATTCAATCCGCCGCTGAACGCTTCCGATTGCCTGTCATGAAGAGCCAATGTCCCGCCGACGGCTGCACGGAACGCAGTCTTGCACAAAAAACGATTCGCGAGCTGGAAAAAAAGTATCCCGGATTGACCGAAAGAATTATCACCGCCATGCAGCAGGGAGATGTTTCGGGCTGGGGTATCAATGTCTGAAAATAGAAAATATGAAAACAAGCCACACAGCATTGTTGTCGATTAACTGCTGTGTGGCTTGTTATAACCCGTCAAAAGCAAGAAATTACTCGTCTGTGCTGATGTCCTCGTCGTTTTCCTCGTCGTCGGAAGGCTCTTCGGGCTTTGTCTCAGCGGGAGCTTCTTCAGGTGCGGGAGCCTCTTCGGGCTTTGTTTCTTCTTCGGCGCTGAATTCGAGAATGTAACCGTCTTCGGTCAGCTTGTCGCTTTCCGTATCGTCGGTGCTGAAGTCAACAGTGTCGTCGTCATCAAGCTCAAAATCCTCAAAATCGTCGAATTCATCGAAATCGTCAAAGTCGTCCTCACAGCAGCCGCATTTTTCCTCAAAGAATTGGCCGACCTTTTTGCCAATACCGAGAAGCACTGCCTTGGGAGAATAATCTTCGCCGTTTTCGTGTCTTTCGATCACTTCTTTTGCAATTACATACGCCGCGGCAGCCGTTGCGCCCATTGCAACAATTCTCCAGAAATTGCTCATACTATCATTTCCCTTCAAAATAAAATAAAAAGGATAAACCGTTCAGGTTAATTATTATTGTAGCACATAAAAACGAACAAAGAGTGAACAAATC
>ONYN01000183.1 GCA_900322085.1 uncultured Eubacteriales bacterium
AAATTCCCGTTTGAAAGTTAAATTGCATTTTTTTCAAATTTAATACTAAATTTATAGATTGTACAGAACTAAAGACTTGATATTTTTGAATAAAAGGAGTAAAATAAAAAATCAAGAAAATGGTAAGGTAAAATTGCACGCGGATTTGCCTTACACTTTGGAGTGGTATGATTTGTCCGAACCGATCAACATAAACAAGGAATACGGCAGAATATCCGAGCTGTTTTTTGCCGTGTGGAATGTCACCCCGCCTGTGAATTATATCTGGGTAGACTTTGAAAACGAACAGGTGATGTGCGGCCAGCACGACGAAATTTGTGATCTCGCCGGCGAAAGAAGAAATCTCAAGGCGCAGGGCGGAAAGTTTGTGGAGCTTATCTCTTACGACGAAAACGGCGAAGCTATCAGAAATTTTGACAATTTCTCCTTTGAAGAGGAAGTTCCCTTTTTGAAGGCCAATAAAGCCGACCTGCTCAAATTTCTTTCCGTGCTTCAGAATATAGACATTCTGAGCTGGCGCAACAGCTTCCCGTCTCAGCGCGAAGGCATCAGTTGGCGTATTGACATCTATTCACAGAACGGCGGAGAAAAACACTCCGCAGGACAGGCACGTTTTCCTGTGGAATGGGCGGAATTCGGCAAGTCGATCAGTGCTCTCGTTCAGTCGGTGCAGTCCGACAATCAATAAATTCCCCACAAGCAGGAGAGGAATATGAGTTATGTCTGATAATAAAAACTCCAAAGACGAAGCCTTTGAAATACTTAACCGAGAGTTTGCCAACCATGAGCTTGAAAAGGAAAACGCAAGGAATCTGGAGGCTATCAAAAGAAGACAGGCGATTCAGCAGGCGCAAAAGGAACGGCAGAATGACGGTTTGATGGAAGATGACGAAAATACAGGCGGAAGCGGCTGTGCGGGAAACATCATCCGTATTCTGCTCATTCTTATTCTTGCCGCTGTTCTCGCCTGGATTGTGTTCATGCCCGATGGAAGCATAGAGGAGCTATGGAACAAGGTTTATCCTAAGATGGCGGACCTTTCATCATGGACAAGCGGCCTTTTTGACAGACAGGAAGCTGCAAAGGTTTCAGTCTCGGATTTAACAACAACTCAATTTACAGAACAAACCCAGACATCTGACGTTAACACCACCGATTCCGATGTGACGACGGAATCATCCGTAACCGAAAGTACGACAACAGCAACCACTACCGCTGTTGTTGCTTCAACAACCACGGCGGCAGTGACAACCACTTCCGCCGCCGCAAATAAGGATAACAGCAGCAACGACACGGATACCTCAAGTAATTCTCCCTACAATATCACTGTATATCGCCCCAGTCAGATTGTTGTAGTATATGACACGGCAGGCAATCCCGTCAAGGTATTCACCTGCTCTTCCGGAAAGGCAGCCACCCCCACCAGGCTGGGCAATTACGCCATTCGGGCCAAATACCGCTGGAGATTTATGATAGGCAATTGCTACACCCAATTTGCCTCGTCTTTCAGCAGCGGTTATCTCTTCCATTCCATCCCCTACGACAAAAAAAATCCCGGCACCATGTTCAACGCCTCTTATGACAAACTGGGGAATCCCGCTTCATCTGGCTGTATCAGGCTGTGCTGCCGGGACGCAAAGTGGATTTATGACAATTGCCCTATCGGTACAAAGGTATTGGTGGCGGATGAGGCGGCTCCGGCCGGAATGAATCCGGAGATTATTCCCGCCAGAATTGACGATTCCGCTCACAGTGGCTGGGATCCTACTGACGAAGACTTAAGCAGCCCTTACAATCAATAAAGTTCCGAACAAATTACACATTCACAAGTATAAAAACGCAAATCCGAGCGGAAAATTATATTGCAGACTCCGATGTAAAGGTTGTGATGTAATTGTCGGTAACAGGAATAATCAAACTATCCCATATTCAGGCAGAGGGTCGGCGCGGGAAAATCGCCGTTCTCTGCCTGAAATATATTCTGTCACTTGCGGTGACAGCGGTTTTCATTGCAATGATATTTTTACGTAATTCACCCAATCCCGATGTTCTGCCGCTGCTAACGGTATGCGTCGTCCTGACAGCGGTGTTGGCGGCAGGTCTTCGCGGAACGCTTCATCGGGAAATGTATCGCATTTCGGAGGAATATCTGCGCTGCGACGATGACGGCGCGATTCCTTTGCCCTCCGCTTCACAGCTTCTCGGTGGAGAACTTGCCTGCATTGCCGCCGGATTTACAGTCATGGCAATCATGCTTGCACCGTCGTATATTTGCCTGCGAACCGGAATCGAGTACTATGCGCTCAGTTCCGAACGCAGGGTTTTTATGCTTATGCTTGCCTCGGCGATATGTCTCCTGCTTGGAGGGGTGATTTTTTCCGCTGTAGTCAATGCCAGACTGTACTGCGCCGAGTATTTATGGCTCCGAGGAGAATGCAGTAATATGCTTTCGGCTCTCGATCGTTCGTGGGAAATCACCCGGGACGAATGGGGCGACATTTTGCGGCTGAAACTGACCACCCCCTTCTGCGGCTGTGCATTGTCCGCACTGAATAAAATGAACGCCTCCCAAAGCATACTCAGAAGAAACGCAAATCATTCCACTTGCGAACTTCATATTGGGATTTTGAGCGATTCAAACGGTGAACAGCGGATTGAATTGATAACCATATAACCTATAAACGGAAAGGACAGATGATAGAATGGCTAAGCTTCGCATCGCCGGAATTGTTCCTGAATCGGTCGTGGACGGACCGGGCTTCAGATACACTGTGTTTACACAGGGCTGCCGTCACAACTGCAAGGGCTGCCACAACCCGCAGACGCACAGCTTCGACGGCGGATATATCGTTGACACCGACGATCTCTTGCGTGAAATGGCGGAGGATCCGCTTATCAGGGGAATGACATTCTCGGGTGGCGACCCCTTTGAGCAGCCAGCACCGCTTGCCGAGCTTGCGCAAAAGGCGCACGCGGCGGGCAAGGATATTATGGTGTACACCGGCTACACCTTTGAACAACTGCTTCAAAAGGCGGAATCTGAGCCTTACGTAATGGCTTTGCTGCGTCAGACCGATATTCTGATAGACGGACCGTTTATTCTGGAGCAGCGCAATCTGGACCTCAAATTCCGCGGGTCGGATAACCAAAGGGTCATTGACGTGCCTCGTTCGCTGCACGAGGGCACTGTCATTCCATTTGAATTTGAGTAAGGAACTGTGACGAAATAAGATGCACCAAGACAAGCCAGATGGTACAGATTATTTTTGAACAGTTCCTAAGCCTACATGAATAAT
>ONYN01000187.1 GCA_900322085.1 uncultured Eubacteriales bacterium
ATCTCGCTGTTAAGGACAGCAGCCTGCCCTCTTACCGCCGCGCCTGCGCTCTCGTATTCGGTGCCGTCGCAGCCGATACGGATATCACGCATTTCGGTTCCGACGTCTCCACCGGAGCCGGCAGGAGAAGCCACCAGAGCCGCCATTTCATTCTTCAAGCTTTGTACATCAGCGGCCCATGCGTCCAGCGCGGAATATTGGCTTGACGCCATGATTGCATTGGTGTTGCGGATGGACTTTTCAACAGTCAGCAGGAATGGCTTAGTGGAAATAACGGGCCGGTCGTTTTCGCTGCCCTGATAAATCCAGATTTCGCACTCGTATTTGCCGATATTTTGAGTCACGCTGCCGGGAAGCAGAAAAGTCACCACATTGCCGCTTTCCTCATCACTGGACACTTCGCCGTTGATATAAGCCACGGCGGAAGGGTCCTCATTGTTTTCGGGCTGAATGTACAGCGCTGCCGAACAGCCATCCAGGTCAAAGACGCCGTCGGCAGCATCCTTATCTAAAATCTGCACATGCAGAAAACGGGAATTGTTGTCGTATTGCTTGACGCCAACCTCTTTGATTTTTTCGTTAATGTCAATTGTTCTTGGAATATAATCCTGCATTTTAATTCATCCCCTCACGTTGATTTCCATATACCGCTGGCTTTCATATACGGAATGGTTTTTTTCCATGTGCCGCTGACTTTGACATATGGAACCGCCTGCTTCCATTGACCGCCTGCCTTAATTTGAACATATTTATCCGCGTCGGCCGGATCAATGCCGCCATACGCCGGCATTGTCGCCGTATAAGATTTGGGGTTGGAAGCGTTGCCCAGATTTCCGGCATTTCCGCTGTAGGTCGAACCGGAACGTGTCACATAAAAATCAATCTTTGTCGAGCCTGACAACACATTCCCGGAGAGCTGTATGCTGGCGGAGTGCCTGGAAGTACCGCTCCATGAAGCCGAAGCGCTTTTCATTACAACCGAATTCCACGGCCCGCCGTTCATTCGGGTATAAATTGTCAGCTTAGTGCCTGTTCCGAGCTTTGAGACACTAGAATTAAGCCACGCGGAGAAAGTGATTGTAACTGACACGGAATCGTCCGAAGAATCCGCCCTTGTCGCGGAGTACGATGCGGAATAATTCACAGTCGGGCTGCTGACGGTAGAGCTGACCTTGCCCACAAGTGTGCCGTTTGCTGTAGCCATTGTAAAACCACCGCCTTAGTTTACTATTTTGAAGTAGATATCGCCGTCACTGCCGCCACTGGGAGCGGAGGTACCGTAGGTAATGGCAGGTAATGACGAAGCGGCAGGCAGCACCGAGGCGGCGCGGGAGATGGAAGTGATTTCGGTACCGCTGATGTGGATATCAAAAACCGCCGCCCGATTGACATTGCCCTGTGAAAGAAGCTGCGAAGAAGTCAGTCCGGGAGCGGAAGGAGTGCCGGTTGTAGGCGTACCTTTGATGACGGCGAAGACATGCGTATCGGCGACATCGCCGCCGCCTTTGGTGAATACGGCGGCAACGGTATCAATCCGGCTGTAGCCTGCGGAACCGCTGTCCACAGTCAATTCAAGCGTTTCTCCGTCGGGAATCCACAGCATGTATCCGCGGTTGCTGAAGCCCCCGCCGGAGAGCCGGACGGTGTTGTCGTCAGCTTTGGCACAAGCAAGTGATCCGATTATGCCGCTTGTTCCGCCCAAGACACAGCGATGAATAAAAGCGTCGTCCTCTGCGGAAATATGAGCCGCCGTCCCGCTCGGCGTGTAGATGGTAATGGCTTTTTGTCCCATAAGTGATACCTCCCAGTTATTTTGCTGTGTATCTCAGTGAAATGCCGTCGCTTGCAATTGTGAGCAACTTGCTTGTAACAGTGCGCACGTCGCTGAGACCGAGCGTTCGGTCGCGCAAGCCAACCTTGTCGCCAAGGGGCAGGTCAATATCGTCCGAATCAAAGCTGATTTCAATGCCATTCTGCGCTCCATGCTCTTTGAGCTGTTTCTTAGCGCCTTTGATCAGCTCTTTTTCATCCTCGGCTGACGAATAATCATAGACCAATGCCCGTTCCTCCGCGCCGGTCGGGATCCCCGGAGTACTTGAATTTGTGGTCATTGTGCCGTCCGGCAGCAGCCAGACGTGGCGCACAAGGCGGTTTTCCTGTTCGCCGCGTCCAAGGGCAATCACATGATTGTAGGCTGCTTCTCCGAGTGTCGAAGTGTAGGAAAAATCATAATCCCCGGAGAATTCAATTTCCGCGCTTCGGTCACAGACGGAAGCGGTTGACAGAATCACATGTCTGCTGTCGGGGTCCAGCGTCAACACAAGCCGTAATCCGAGCGGGTCGAGCATGTCAAGGATTCCCTCAAGCACATTCTGATAGCGGAATTTCTGTCCGCAGAGCAATGCGGCATTGCCGGAGGGCGCCGCAAACAGCCCTCCAAAGCCCGTAACAAGCGACCGCATGACCGGGTAAATGTCAGTTTCGCTCAGGTCAAGATGGCTTTGTCCGGCAGCCGGCAGTATGGCACGTCTGGAGAGCATTCCGCGCCAGGTCACTCCGCTCAGTTTGACGGTATGGTTTTTTGAAATCCGTTTTATGCCTTCGAGTCTCCCGCCATATTCGCTGTCGGGAAAGTAAAGATAATGTCCAAGCTCAAAGCCGTACCTGCCGAAATCCTCCGCGAGTATCTCAGCCTCCCAGTCGTTCCCCTGTATGTCCGGATCCAAAGAGATGATACCGTCATACCTCACGAAATCGACCACACCCAGCTCGGTGAAATTTTCATCGGCATGGATTAAGCAAGTCAGATCCATTCCGGCTCACTCCTTTGCGTCAGAAATGTAACCTCGCAGGCAAACTGTCCGGAGCAGCTTACCGTGAGCGCACCGGACGGCGCGTACTGGAAATTATCAACGCTCTTGTTGCGAAGGTTGAAAATATTGGTGCGTGTGCCGCTCTGACCGACGAGATAAATGCTCTTGTCCCGCTGATCAATGATAGCGTATTCACCTGCGGAAATGCTTGTGTTGACCGAATACTCGTTTTCTCCCACATATACGGAAGGATTTGAGCACGGGCCGCATATCTTTATCATCATTGGCGCGGAAGAAGCCGTGTTATTAATAAATCTCGCCACATTGCCCTCGGAATATTTGTAAGGATATTTTCCGGGGTATTTCTTGTCAGCGGTATCCGCTGCCGTTGTCACCGGAAGCACCGTGACAGTTTCCTCCTTCACCCACGCGGGAGAAATGAGCCTGACTGTCAGCCCGACCACGGTGTAGGCTGACCAGTCACGGTTAATGGTCTTGACGGAAGTAAAGGCAAAGCAGCGGACATATCGGTCGTTAATCCAGAGTTTCCCGGGAATTAGTGTGTTCAGATCGTATTCGAGGACATTATGCAGACGTCCAATTGCCGCGTTGTGTTCCTGCTGCGTGTCAGCGAAGACGTCAAGCACCAGCGTGCGATCCTGCACAGGCCGCCGCGCCGCGACAGCCCGACCGCCGTCACGAATGGCTCTGTCGTAGGATGAAATATTCCACTGCCAGTCAAAAAGCCCCGTTGTCTGCACGACAATGGGAGCTTCATCAAAGCGTATCGTTTCTCCCGCGGAATTCTCATAATAAATGCTGTAAGGCAGCAGATCAGACATATTCTCTCACCAGCCTTCCGAAGGGTCTGCCGTCGATCTCCATGGTGGTCTGTGAATCGGCGAGTTTTTCCACCGCGTCCAGCAGCCTGTCCAATTGATCGCCGTAGCCAGTGGCGTATGTCTCTGAAAAATGAAGTCCGCGTGAGGAAATGCCGCTCAAAGATGCGGCAGCTTCGTCTGAGATAGCGGAAGCGGTGTCGTAAAGACTGCGGGAGCCTTGTTTCAATCCCAGTTCCATACCTTCGGTAGTGAATCTGCCCACTTCCATCATCACGCGGGAAGGAGAATTGATTTTGAGTGCCGCTTTAATGCTGCGTGAAATACCGGAAGCGATGCTTTGCGCTGTGGCAAGCAGGCCGGCCTTTTTCTGATTAAGGCCGGTCGCAATGCCTCCGGCAATTCCGCGTCCCACCCCGGAAAAATCCACGCTTCCCGCAGCGGAAAGCATGGCGCGCATGATTCCGGTCATAGTGGAAACCGCAGCGCCTCTGCCGCTTTCCATACCGTTTTTCAGACCGGTCATAGCCCGGATTCCGACTCCGAACAGTCCTCCGGAATAGGACGAAGCGTTCAGCACCCCGTCGATGGCATTCACAAAGCCTGCGCCGTTATTGCGAGCTGCTGCGTAAAGGGAAGGATAAGCCGCTTCAAAGGCATTTTGCATACCGGCGCAAGCGGAGACGACAGAACTGCGCGTCTGGTCAGGAAGTCGGGCCAGCGCACTGCCGGCGATATCGACCGCACCGGAGAGACCGCCAACCACATGTCCGGTCAATTCCGCGTCCTGACGGATAATACCCAGGTAATTTGCGAAATGGGCGGCGAAATCCGCCGTCGCATTGGAAGCAGCGATTAACTGGGAAGTCAGTCCGCCGAGCAAAATGGAGCCAAGGCCGTCATATGAATGAAAACCCGCCGTCTGTTCGCTTTTGAAATGTTCCAATTGCTGCCCTGCGGTAATCAGGTTGTTATGAAAATCCGAAATATCGAGTGTAAGATAGGCACCGACCGTACCTGCGTTAATCAATTTTCCTCACCTCCGCACCTAAATTCATGAGTAGATCAATGGTATTTGCGTTATTCGAAGCAGAGCAGCCGTCCTTGTGATATCTGCCGAAGAATGGCCTTTTGCCTTCTTCCAGTCTCGAGACAATCCAGCAGCATGCCTCGTCAAAGCAGTAAGCCACAAATCCGTCCTCAATTTTCAGAATTTGGCTCGGTCTGCAAGGAAATCTCTGCGCCAGCGATATCACCGTCAATATCTGAGGGGAGGCGACGAAATCGGTCGAGGGCTTTGGCCCCCAGCTGAGTGAATTGAAAAACAGCAACAAGCTGTTCATCTGTGAGATCAATGCCGGCGGCCTCCAGCTGGTCAAGTGAAGGGCTGATCATAGCGGCCCTGGCTATTTCAAGAAGAACGCGGCCTTCCTCTTCCAGCGATCCTCCGTCGGGAGAAAGACCGCTGTAAAAAATTTTCCTTGCGGTTTTCATCAGGGGATTGGTGATAGCTCCCTTTGCGGCCAGAGTGAGCAGAGAGGGCCGGCGGAGTTCGCAGCAAAATTCATCGTCCGGATTGCCGCTCCAGCCGGGGAGTCTGACAATCTGGGATGTTTTGATGGAAGCAACAGAATCCATAAAAATCAAATCCTTTCATAATTATTTCATAATTCTCCTGATAAGATAGGATTTTTCCTATATTTCCTCGTAAGCCGAGCCTCTGTAAATGGCATAAGTACCGACGGGAATGGTTTCGGGAAGACCTGCGATGCTGTCGGCTGCGGTGAGGATAACGGTTTTTCCGTTCACAGGCGAATCGGGCAGATCGTCTGTGCTGCTTACCACAATCGGGAGAGAGGGCAGCGAGAGAACAGTCATAGGACTGCTGCCCTTAGAGGGACGGCTTTTCACCGTGTAGGAGGGAGCGAAGAACTCGCCGTCCTTGAAAGTGACCGAAGCGGGCGTTCCGCAGGCGTGAGGGAAGACAAAGGCAGTGTACGAGAGAGAATGGCCGTCGTAATCCTTTTCGGAGGAATAGACGGCAATTCTGCTTCTGGTACGGCTGACGACTTCACCGGCGGTAGGGGCGGAATATTTTGCGAATTCCTCCGCGCCATAGACAGAGCTTTCGCCGCCGTCCACCAAGGCGAAAACATCGGGAGAAAAGGTGCTGTCGGTGAAGGAGATATTGAAACCCTTTACGATATCCTCGGTGATATTCTGAGCGAGAATCTGATTTTTAATACGAAGTTCATTTTCCGCGCCGGCGGAGATCTGAGCCTCGGCGGAAGCGTCGCTGGCCGTATCAAACGAGAAGACTCTCGGCTGGGCTTCTTCGGTGATAATATCAATGCGCTCAATATTGGCGATAGCCATTTGCTGAGATGCCATAATAAATCATTCCTTTCAAGATAAAACTGTCCGGCGCTGAAAATAATAATCAATGCTTGCCTCGTGCGCCCTGAATTTGTCGTTAATGATATGAGGGCTTTCATTTCCGACGGGTCTGAGATCAGGTTCCAGAGATTTCAGCGCCGATTTCACTCTTTCGATGAGATCATCGAGCATGTCATAGCTTTGCAGAGGCGCATAGCAATGCACCGAGATGAGCGAATACCCCAGCCTTTCGGACTGTGCGTAGTGATAAGTGCCGGATCTCTGCACGACGGCATAGGGAGCAAGGCAGATTTCCTGCTTCGCACCGGGGAGCGCAACGTCAATTCCGGCGTCGGCGAGTTGGTTGATAATGACACTGTAAAGCATATCCGACCTCATTTCATATTGCATAAGCAGTCGGCAAAGCCGAGGAGAACCGAGGGAGCAAAGTGATGTACAGTCGGGGAGAGGATGGAATACTTCCGGCCGTAACCAAGCTCCAGAAAGACGGAATAAGGCATATGACCTTCCACACCGACGCAAAAGGAGTCGCATGAAAACAAACCCGTCAAAGGGGCAGCGGGGGCAAAGCTCCCGCTGCCGTCAGAATGAACCCAGCCGGCAACGCCCTCAAGCGTCCGGCGGGCGTTGCCGGTTCTGTCAGTCCAAGGCCTGTTCTGTTTGGCGTAATCCTCCCAATCCTTTGCGGCGGAGGCGCCGCGATTGGCGATGCAGGCGCGGGATTTCAGCTCAAAAGCGGTGAGACCGGCGAGAAGCTGATCGGTTTCAATTCGCAGCCGCAAAATGATACACCTCCAGTTCAAGGATTCTGCAAGGCTCCATGATGACCCTGATGTTGTCCACACGGTAAAATGTTCCGCCGACCAGCACCAGATTCCCCGGCTGAGCGGTATCATCAAAGACGATCATTCTGTTATTGTGACGGTTTTTTTCGGCGAGATCACCCGCTATTTCAATCACCTCAGCGAAATGTCTCTGATTTTTGGCGTAGAAATAGCCGTTGGTCCGCGCATAAAGCACAGGCTCCCCCGGTACGCCGAATTGACCGGTCTGCGTGGTGTAGACGTCGTAGTCGGCGAGCAGACCGTTTCTGCACAGAGTGCAGCGTAAAGAGTTAATGCTGTTCCTCAGGGGCATAACGGTTCACCTCGTCCGCTCTGGAAATATTTCTGGCAGTATCGGGACGGTAAAGTCTGGCCAGAGCGAGCCAGTAATCCCGTCCGTCGGGGAGTTCGAGACCGTCAGGAAGTTTAACTGAATCGCTCTGCGCCTTGATGAGCAATCCCTCGTAAGAAGCGGCGTTCACATTCCCGTCGTGCTTTCCGAGCAGCGTCAGAAGCTCCTGATCGGAGAAGGTGGCGCAGCCGCAGGCACATTCAGCGGAAGTATCCCTCAGATTGAATCTGAGCAGGGGGAGCAGACCGCTGTAGTCGTTTTCCTCTTCCAAAAAAAATCGCCCCTTTCAAAAGTGATGCATGACAGATCAGTTGGACTGAGCTGTGCCGATGTTGACGATTTTAAAGTGCTTCCAGCCGGGACCGTGATCCAGACCGATCTGACCGAATATCTGGTATTCTTCGGCGGCGCCGGTTTTGGAGAGAGGCTCGCGGAAGAAGTTGCCCTTGTCGGGGACGTCCTGTTCGACGGGGCGCACGCAGGAGATATCGGCGCCGAGCAGCACGCCGTCGGGCATAAATCTGCTGAGCAGCACCGAAACGGTGCCGAAGTCGGTTTCAATCTGAGTGACGTTCACGCCGCCGATATTTCTTGTAGGAGGCAGAGCGAATCCCCACTGGCTGCCGTAGATATCGGTAATGCGCTGCTTGATGTCGGAGCCGCACACGAGTACCATATTGGTGAAGTCAGCGCCGGCATTGTAAGCGGACTTGTAAGCGCTTTTGAGGAAATCCTGGGAAAGAGCGGCATTTTCGCAGTCGATGACGGTGCCGGCGGCGGCGAGCATGCCTCTGGTCTTGTTGGCCTGCGAGGAATTGGCGGCGAGCTGATAGGTTCCGTTGATGAAGGTATATTCGATATCGCGGGCGATTTTTTCGATAGCTCTGGCGGTCTGGAAGTCAAGCTCATTGGGTGCGCAGTTCTGATCGAGGGAGGAGGAAACGCCCGAGAGTCTGCCGCCGCTGGACTGCTTGGCGTAGGTCACGGAAACCTTCTCATGGAAAATCTGGGTGACATTGGTATTCTGACTGCGCACATAGGAAATAGCGGTGGGAGCGGTGAGCGAAGCGTTTTCAGAGATAGCGGGCTGCGAAGCGGCCTGATGGGAGTACTCGACGCCGGTGCTGAACTGGAAGTTGTCGGTTTTCACCACATTGCCGCGGATAAGGTTGAGAAAAGGGGTAACGGCGGGAGTAGCGGAGTAGAGCTGACCCGCGAAATTGGGAAGGTTAAAAACTGTACCTGTACCGTTGACATTTGCCATATTTATATACATCCTTTCATTGTCAGTAATAACTATCTTAAGATGATTCCGTTGGCGGCAGCCTCAGAGATAATGGCGGCAGCGAGAGTATTGTTGCCGGCGCTTCTTGCCTGAGCCAGGCGGGAGGCATAATCCGAAGCATCGGAATTGCCGCGGGGAAAGTTACCGGCCTTACCTGTGCCATTGAAGGTGCCGTGAGCGGCGAGATAGGGCTTGTTTCTGATGAGTTCCTGCAAAGCCGCGTCAACGCCGCGGACAGTGCCGTTGTCGTCGACGGAGACCTGTGATTTGTCCATCAGTGCGAAAGCCGCCTGAGTGTCAATCAACCCCAGACGGGTGCCGACCTCTTTGATTTCGGCGGTGATGAGCCTGTCGTCCGCGATTCTGAACCGTTCGTCGATGACCGACTGAACGTCGGCGGGAAGAGCGGAATTCTGTTTTTCCCTGTACTGATGGAGAATATTTTCGATCATCTGGGGACTAACGTTGTTCTGCTGAGCGAAGGAATGAATCACGGAACGCTCGGCACGCTGTCTGCGGTTTTCAAGGGCGGCGGCGAGAGAATCGGCGATTCTCTGAGCGTCGTCGTCCGAGAGGGTCTGGATGTTGGAATTCTGCGCATTTTCCATTTTAATTAAAAATCTCCCTTCCGTTTTATCACCGGCGGGAAGCCTGGTGAATGTCCGTCGGCATACGTAAATAAACGACCGTTTTGCCAAAAAAACACAGGCATTATCAACCCACAAAAAAGTAAAGAAAGGTGACGGGATATAAATGCGAATCGTTTTTTTGGCAGCCCGTCGGCAAAAAAGAAAAAGACCTCAGAGTTTAACGTCGTGCAGAGTTCTGGACAAAACAAAAAGCCTCATCCAAGGCTTTCGGTCTTCATGCGGGTGATTTCCGCCTCAGCGTCGGCAGCGACGCCCCATTTTTCGATGTAGCTTTTTCTGCTGCGAAGACCGGCGGCGACTTCCTGCCGGTCGTTGGACATTTCGGTAAAATCGTCCTCGATAATGGGGTAGAGATGTTCGATTTCGACCGAGTAATTATCGGGAATAACGGTGTCATGGTAGACAGCCGTCATTTTGAGCAGCGAACGAGCGAGCCATTTGAGAGCGGGCTCCCACGAAGCCCATTTTTCCTCGCAGCGAGCGATAAGCTCCCAATACAAAGCCCGCATACTTTTGCCGGACTGCATCAATCCCTTGAGCTGATCGAGGCTGACGTTGGGGATACTGAGCAGATCGAACATATCGTTTTTTGTGCGATTGACAGCGGCTTCAAACCTGTCGGAGTAGGCGAAGGAGGATTCAAGCTTCTGGAGCTTGGCCTGTCTGGATTGGCTGTCGCCCATCACGGCGGGGTCGGTCTGCAAATCCACCAGAGCGCCGGGGGAGATCACCATATTTTCAAGGGATTCGGTCTTGGCGTCGGTGGCGACGGTCTGAGGGAACATATTGAATTTGAGGGCGTCAGCGTCATCGGAAATGAGATGATTGTAAGCGTTCTGCAAATCAATCAACTCTTCCACATCGCTTTCGCCCATCAGATCGCCGGTAAGACCCTCGTTGACAATCACGCGGCAGGGAATGAAATCCAGTCCGGTGTCAATGTCGTCTCCGCCCTCGATGATCTGACCAAAGCCATCGTAGATTCCCTCGTTAAGAATACACCTGCCCTCCCGCATAAAATACTTCTGTTTCCAGATGCGCTGATTCTGACGTTCGGCCTCATTGTTTGTCTGATAAAAGAAAATGATTTTGCTGAGCGTGTCGCAGTCGTCGTCGACGGTGGAATAGACGAATTCAAACGACGGGCGGAATGTCACGCGAAGCTCCCTGCCGAAGCCGCCGGAGATTTTGACAGCGACCCGTCTGCCGATGAAGCAGTCGCGGGCGGCCTGGATGAGTTTGTTTTTAAAGCCGGAATTTTCCAGCACGCCGTCCAGCCATTGCTGTGCCGAGGCGGTTATGGAGGCATTGAGAGCGTCGGATTTAAGGTTAATCTCGGGCGTTCTGCCAAACATGAAACCGGCTTCGCGTTTAATCAGTTTTTTCACCAGATTGACTTTTTTCTTGGCGGGCTTGTAATCGAGTCCGGAAGCGACCTTCCAGTCCTGTCCCCTGCCGTCGTAGAAGTCGTAAAGTCGGATGGTTTTTCCGATGTCCTCCAGCACAGCCGAACCGTAAAGTCCGTCCAGCTCCGCCAGAAGAAACGTCATAGGTTTGTCATACATAAAGCATTTCCTCCGGAATGAGTAAAGAGTTAACCTCTTGCGCCGCGTCCGGACAGGGAGGGACGCGCGCCGGGGTGAGAGATCATGTCGAAATAGACGCCATATCTCATTGCGTCGCAGCAGTGGTCGTTTTCCTTGAGAGGCCTGTCCTCGCCGCAGCTTGCGGCGTATTTGGAATCCCAGACATAGCAGGGGATTTCGCCCAGGGTGTGTGAGCAGTCCGGCGAAATGATCAATCGCCGCTGAACCAGCTCGGAGGCCACAGCGGAAATGCCCTTGGCGACCGAGTTCTTGGCAGTCACGACATTGGTAAATCCGTCGTGGCGCAGCCGGGTGATGAAGGAACTTGCGGAAGGGTCGATGATGATAGGAATATCGTGTCTGCCGCCGGTAAACGTAAGCATATCGGCGGAGTACTGACCGTCGTCCTTCTGAGCGGGAGCGGCGTCACGACCGCCTCTGCCGTTGTGATAATACTCTCTGTCGATAAAATGCCGGATGGAGTCGCCGTTCCCCGCCGCAAAGAAGTGAAGGAAGACGCAAGGGTTGAACGTCCCGTAATCCACCGCGATAAATTCTCTTTCAGGAGCAAAATCAATGTCAGATTTCACGTTATCCGAATCGTTGAACATGGAATAGATCACGCCGTCAGCGACCGACCACTCGCCCAGAATGAAACGTCTTAAAAAAACGCCGGTGTACATATTTCTGTATTTTTCCAAAGTTTTAGCTGAGAGAGTTTTGTTGTCGGTCATAAGAAAATGCACATAGAGCAGTCTGCGTTCATCTGCGCGGTCGATCCAGTTGGTTTTGAACCAGTGGAAGGGACCCTCGGGGTTGCAGTTGAACCACCACTTGGCGCCTTCGACGGAGCAGCGTGCGGTTGCCTGATTGACAAAGGATTCAGGCATGAGAGCGACCTCGTCAAAGAGCGCGCCGGCAAGGGTAATGCCCTGAATGAGATCGCGGGCGGCCTCATCCTTGCCGCCGAAGAGATAGAAGTAGTTCACCCTGTCGCCGTATGAAACGGTAATCAGATTTTCGGTGCGTTTTTCGGTGAAGGAATAAGGGAGTGCCGTGAGCATGCGTTCCAGCGGAGCAATGACGTTTCTTCTCAGAGAGGTGACGGTCTTGCCGCAGATGGCAAAATTCGCGCCGTCAAATTTCTGCATAGCCCACATCACAAAAGAGAGCGACATACCGATTGTCTTGCCGGAGCGGATAGCGCCGTCAGCGATAATGCCGTCGTAATCGGCATAGGGAGAATTGTCGAGCCACCAGCTCAGAAGCATCATCTGTTTGGGCGAGAATTTTTTAAATCCAAATCCGCCCTTATGTTTTTTCAAGGGATATCACCTTCCTGAATTCTGCTTCCGCCGATGTCGTCGGCGGATTTTCTCAGCACATCAAACAAATCCGACATATACTGCGTGTCGCCGTCGTCGGAAGCGGAGAGCTTGCGTCTGATTTCCTCCGTCTGCGCCTTCAGTCTGTCAAGCTGAGCCACGGCTGTTTTCCTGTCGATATCGGTTTCGTTGTCGGAGACAATCTGTCTCAGTTCCTGAATGAATTTCAGGTCGCCGCCGACCGCTTTTTTGAATACGGCGGCGGTTACGAGCATGTAATTGTCGGCGTCGGATGGGTCGATACCGAGTGCGATAAGCTCATCGCGTGCGGATTGATCTGTGACAGGCAGAGCGAGGAGTTTTTTCATACACTGAGCAAATTTTCTCGAACGTCTGCGCGGAGCAGGTCTGACAGAATTTTCATCGGATACTATTTCGTCAGCCAGATCGATCACCTCCTAATCATGATATACAATAGAGTCGATTGTCAAACGACGACATAAATAAAAGGCAGAAGTTACCTCCTACCTGTCCACCTTCTACCTTCAACTTCCTGCCTTTTGCCTCCTTCCTTCATTTCTTACGGTATCATTTTAACATAGGGAAATCTGCAAATCAATGAAGACATCAATTGGCGGTGACAAGGGGTTGATGTGGTGGAAAAAGGGCGAGTAATCGAACAAACCAAACAATAGCCCGCAAAAGCGAAATTTTTGTGTCAAGTGATAAATTATTTTGTATGCCGTTGACATCGGGGGAATAATCTGTTAAAATTTTTACAATCTATCAGGTGGATAGAGAGAACAATGAATCGAGGTAATTGCTATGAATTACACCAGCACCAGAGACAATTCCGTAAAGACATCGGCGGCATACGCCATCGCGTCGGGAATTTCGCCCGACGGAGGACTGTATGTTCCCGAGACAATTCCCGAATTTTCATATGAAGAGCTTCTCACCGCCGCGAAGTCGGATTATCGCGAGAGAGCGGTCAGCGTTCTCGGAAAGTATCTCACCGATTTTACCGAGCAGGAGCTGCGCGAATGTGTGGACGGAGCATACACCGGCAAATTCGGCGGTGAAGAGGTTGCTCCGGTGGTGGATATTGCCGA
>ONYN01000077.1 GCA_900322085.1 uncultured Eubacteriales bacterium
GTTCCAAGAAGCGGTTGGAGGAATCAGGCTTTGTGCTTGACAAACGTGTCATTCAGCATGAGCCGCTTGGCTTCCACGACTACAACTGCCTGCAGATGAATGCCTTTGCAGTGGTTTCCGACAGCGGCACACTCCCCGAAGAAAGCAGCTTCTTCACCTCAGTCGGCAAGCCGTTTCCGGCGGTCTGTATCCGCACATCGACCGAACGTCCAGAAGCACTTGACAAGGGCTGCTTTATTCTGGCGGGCATTGACGAAAACAGCCTGCTGCAAGCCGTCGATACTGCCGTGGAAATGGACAGGAATGGCGACAACGGCATTCCTGTCCCCGATTATGTGGACGAAAACGTGTCGGACAAGGTGGTCAAGATCATTCAATCCTATACCGGCGTGGTCAACAAGATGGTTTGGAGGAAGTTCTGATATGAATATTCTCATAACCGGCGCAAAGGGTTTTGTGGGGCGCAATTTAACCCAAAATCTCAAAAATATCCGTGATGGTAAGAATCGCACCCGCCCCAATATACAGATTGAGGAAGTATACGAATACGATATTGACTCCACACAGGAAGTACTGGACGAATACTGTGCCAAGACCGATTTCGTATTCAACCTCGCAGGCGTCAACCGTCCCGAAAATCCCGAGGAATTCCGAGAGGGGAATTTTGGATTTGCCTCGGTTTTACTGGATACCCTGAAAAAGCATAAAAATACCTGCCCGGTCATGCTGTCAAGTTCGATTCAGGCAACATTACAAGGCAGGTTTGGCACATCGGAATACGGTTTGTCAAAGAAGGCGGGCGAGGATTTATTTTTTGCCTATGAGGAAGAAACAGGCGCGAAGGTGCTGGTTTACCGTTTCCCGAATTTGGTGGGAAAATGGGTGCGCCCGAATTACAACAGTGCCGTCGGCACTTTCTGTCACAACATCGCCAACGATCTGCCGATTACCGTCAATGACCCCAGCGTGGAATTGGAACTGCTTTTTGTTGATGATTTGGTGGAGGAAATGCTGGACGCATTAGAAGGCAAAGAACACCACTGCGAATTTGACGGGGTGAAGACCGTCCTTACCCAAAATGGAAAATATTGTGCTGCACCCGTAACGCATAAAGCAACCCTCGGCAGAATCGTGGATTTGTTGCATATTTTTCATGACCAGCCGCAGACGCTCATCATGCCGGAAATCGCCCCCGGCAGCTTCGAGAAAAAACTGTACTCGATGTACCTTTCTTATTTGCCGAAGGAGAAGGTTGCGTTTGATCTGAAGATGAACTGCGACGAGCGCGGCAGTTTCACCGAATTGCTTAAAACAGAAAAATGTGGTCAATTCTCGGTGAATATTTCCAGACCGGGTATCACCAAAGGACAGCACTGGCATAACAGCAAGTGGGAATTTTTTATTGTAGTGAGCGGTCATGCGTTGATTCAGGAGCGCAGAATCGACAGCGATGAGGTGATGGAGTTTGAGGTCAGTGGCGAGAAAATGCAGGCGGTGCATATGCTGCCGGGATATACGCACAACATCATCAATCTCAGTGACACGGAAGACCTTGTTACCGTCATGTGGGCCAACGAACAATTCGACTCAAACCACCCCGATACTTTCTTTGAACAGGTATGATGTCGTATTTATGATATGAAATATTATACAAGAGCAATGCGGATTTGAGAAGGCTTGATGGGGGTTTTAACATCTATTACTGTTACAGGGTCAAATATTGGTATTTGAGGTAATGTAAGCGGAGTTGCAGTACCGTCAACATGATATCTTTTTTGTTCACGATAACTGATATACTCATCTTTTTTCAGCGGTTCTGAGCCTATAAAGAGAGAGGTAGTTGTGCCTGCTTGCGTTAGTGTGCGACATGAAACCGGCAATTGGTAACCATATGGTTCATATGATGTAGCTTGCGTACCAAGCTGAAGCTGCACATGCTCTAATTGTTCGCCGTATGTTCTCAAAGAAATACGGATATATTCTGCGTTATCGGTTGCGTGAATGACGCCGCCCGATTGGCCGTGGTTGCTGTGCCTTGAACCAATGGGTCTTTTGTCGTTATCATAGAGCAGCCACCCATACCAAGGTGAAATTTGCGTTTCATCAATAAACGCCGAGGAAAACGCATAGCTTGCTGATTTGTCGATTTTTATGAATGGCGAGGTTCTCTCTTGATAGGCATTAAAAGTGTCAAGCGCGATATAGCCACTATCATTCAGCAGATACCCATCTACCCAGCCGTTTTCAGCAGTGATTTCCGGCATTATGTTGACAGTTCTTGTTCCTACGCCCTGAATTTCATCAGGCGTTTCTGTGGGGCTTGAAATACTGCCGCCGTAAATCTGGTAATCCAGCAAATTGGGTGTGTGAGCTATCAGCGTAAGTGGCAGTTCGCCCGTAATCCCTTTTCGGGTAATTAAATTCTGCCAATAGATTTCGGATTTTGATAACGGTTCTGGTAAGTAATCCACATCCATTCCGCAAGCCTTCGCCATATACATCTCCTTGCGGCTCACGGGTTCAGGCAATTTCACATCTGTTCCGCACAGATAAGCGAGATACAACTCAGAACGTGAAAAAGGTTCGGCAGGCAGAGGTACATCCATTCCGCACAGTTTCGCATAGTAGTACTCCAATCGGGAGGTCGGATACGGAAGTTTCCAGTCTTCTCCGCAGAGTTTCGCCAAATAAATTTCTTCTTTCGATGCAGGTGTCATATAGCAGCACTCCTTTTGATATAACAGTATTTTGTTAATTTCATATATGATATAATCCAGCATAATATCAAATATGAAATTCAACGTTTATATTGTATCATATAATACCCAAAATGTAAATACACAACTTTTTAGGACTTAATGATATATAAAGCAAATATTTAATACAATATTATTCTATATATCTATTAATTATTCATTTTAAGCAACGTGTTGCGATATCAACTCTTATAATGTAACATAATTTTTTTTAGCTCATAAATATGATATTTATGATTTTAAATGATAACTTTAGCGGTTTTTTATAGCTTTATTGTACAAATAAAAAGCATTACTCATCATACAATATCAGCAATAATATTAAACTATAAATGAGCATAAAAGCAGGACATTCGTAAAAATGTACAAAATGAAGTTAAGCAACCATAGCCAAAAGGGCAGATTTCTCCCCACCATTTTTGACTTCGTCAAAAATAAAGAAAATGAAAAACCAGACAGTATCCAATATCAAATAAAGTCTTCCTTTGATTCGGTACTTTGTGGGCTCATGAATGACAAGACATAATATTCACCGTACCATACTGTTTCAGAAAAAAGTATTTAGATATTGTCTTTTCCTGAACGATGTTATATAATAACAGAGGAATCTATACATGGTGGAGGGATAAATTTTGGGAATCTATTTGAATGCTCCGACA
>ONYN01000174.1 GCA_900322085.1 uncultured Eubacteriales bacterium
TTGCCCCGATTCCCGCGTCCCGGAGCAATCACGGCATACGCCGTCCGCGCACCGGGCGCGATGCGTTTTGGAGGATTGGGGGTATATGCTGAATAAATTCCATAATATATTTGCCTTTTTCTGACATATAGGAATTGCCACCGTTCCCCTCTTTAAATAATGTAATTTCATTAAACATGGGTGCATCGGCAAATTCACTGCGGCGTATACAGGCCCTAAGGGTAATTTCATTTTGATAAAACGGCACTGTTATTTCCTTGATCCGGTCCATTTTACCCGCAAACCACTTCATACCTCCTATGCAGGCGATTAAATGTGTCACGCACCTTGCCGGCAATTTCATCCATCACTCTTTTTCCCTCATCACCTAAAGCCACACGGTTCATTGTGATTCCGAGTTCTTTTCCATAATTCTGAGCGCCGCAAAAACACCGAATACCAATATCACCGTAATGGCAATATTGACATACATCATATTCCGGAACGCAAGCATCAGCGCCACAAAGCATGCTCCGACTGCCGCCATGATCAGATAAAAGCCAAGCGTTATGCCGCATCTTCTCTTCGCGTATGTGCCGAGTGAAAACAAAAATACATAATATGTCACAAATGACAACGTGAGCATGAGCATTTTGGGCAGCAGAGCAACCTCCTCGTTGCGCATGAATTCCAGCGCCGTGGTGATGTTGTTGAGGGCAAATATGATGAAAATGTGCATCAGCATATAGCCGATTCCGTTGGTTTTCATCTCACGGTCGATCATCCTGTCGTAAAAATATCCGTAGCTCAGGAAGAGTCCCGCCACAATCATAAACGCCATCAGTGAAAAATACAGGCTGCTGAAATCCAGTCTGCCTTCAAAGTAGGAGGCAATGGCGATGATCATCTCGCCGAAGGTGAACACCACATAGAGCATCGCACGTTCCGAAAGATGCGGAAAGTCCACCAGCCCCGAGCAGCTCCTTCTGCCCGAGATGACCGTCACGCATATGCCGAAAAGGATCGCCGCCGGTGTGAGCAGCGTGGAACCCGTGGCATTGTAGAACGGTATGGAGAGGGCGACAATGGCCGCCTCGGTCATCACAATCGCAGCCATGCGGCGGATACGGCGGATGTGTTCGGGCTGTCCGGCGTGACGGCGGTATTCAATGAGGTACTGCACGCCGATATTGGCGAGAATCAATGCCCAAGCCGCGTGATACTGGGTGTGATATTCCTGCCAGTTTTCCCTGGTGCCTTCGCCGATGAAGTACATCAGGAACATATTGGCAAACAGAAACACATGATCCCTGAGGCTGCTTCTGCCGTAAAGATTGATGTAATAAGTGGTAAAATTCCATATCTGAATGACGGCAAGGGTGCAAAGCACATAAGCCGCAAACATGCCCGGCTCCACAAATCCGTCATGTACGTGGTGAAGCAGCGAATTGTTTCGCCCGATGATGTAGACAAATATCAGGTCATAAATCAGTTCGATGTACTCCACCTTTTTTTCCTTGCTGTCAATGTCAAATAATCCGCTCATCCTACCGGATCACTTCCTTTCGTCTTTTTATTATATCATTGCGTTAAAAATTTGTCTACCGGAAATTCATCTGAAAAAAATCGCCCCGGATTGGCGGCTTCCAAACGCGAAGCCGCCCTTCCGGGGTCTGTCTTTACCTACTGCCTGGGTGATTGTAAAACTTGAAAAAACATCGTAAATACGGGGATTTTTTGGGGTTGGAGTCACAAGCTTTTTCTCCGTTTTCGGGAAGGTAGACCTTCATTTGTCACCTTATCTGTTGCGCCCGGGTCCCGATTTGCATCACAGTGCATTGCAGCGATGGGCTCTGCCCCTGCCTTTTTGCCTTCGGCAAAAAGGACTACCCCGCAAGAGCTCTGCCCTTGACCCGCGAGGAGGTCCAGACCCCCTCGACTCCCACGCCGCTATCGCGGCTAATTCAGCTTCGCAATTCTTCCTTTTTACTTTACCTTCTACCTCCTACCTTCTACCTTTCTTCTGCCTTGGCTTCAATCTCGTCTTCGCCGCAGAAGCCCACCGACGCGCCGTTGAAGCCTATCTTGATTCCGGCAAATATGACCGCCCGTCTGAGCGAATCCTCCGCCGGGTATCCCTTGACATAATAATGCAGGAACGCCGAGAAAAGCGCATCTCCCGCACCGACGGTGTTGACCACCTTTCCGCCGGTGTAGGCCGGAACTTCGGCCAATTTGTTCGCCTGCGAATCAAGCAGCATCGCGCCCTTGGCGCCCATGCCGATCACGATCATCCGGCTGCGATAACGCTCGTGCAGCCTTTGGGCAAATTCCCCGGCAGGACAGGGAAGCCCTTCGTCGCTCAGGAAAAGAATGTCGGCGTTCTCCATGAAGTCGCGGTTGTAGTCGTCCTCGACGCTGCTCAGGACATGAACGTCGGTGGCGGTCAGCAGGTTCATTTCACGTGCCTTTTTGATCAGCCCGCGGTTGAAATTGATGTTGCATACAGCCGCCGCGTCAACGCTCGAAAGAGCGTCCTGCATGCCGTCGGGACGGAGCATCTGCTCCTGAATGTCCTTGAGGTCGCAGTAGACCTGCCGTCTGCCATCGGGGTCAAAGAGTATGACCGACGCGGGGGTGTTTTTGAGTGTCTTTTGTATATTTTCCGTGGAAATGCCGCAGGCATCAAGCTCGGCAAAAATCCTTGCGGCTTCGGCGTCATTCCCCGCAAAGGAAAACACATCCACGCCGTCGCCAAGTGCGGTCAGCGCTTTGGCAATGTTGAACCCTACCCCCGACACATGGGAATTCACTCCGAAAAACGGATAGTCGATAGGGTAATAATGGATCGGAAAGCCCCTGACCGCAACGGTGGTTTCGATATTCAGCAGACCGGAAACAAGAATTTTATTGGGCATTTTTCATTCACTGCCTTTCCTTATATTTCTTCACCCCGAAGAATTTTCATGGCGTTTTTGTACTTTTCTTCTCTTTTGTAATCAAATTCCGTCATATGGTCAAACCGTGTCCTGTCGCTGTTGTGCGCAAGGTCGGCCAGCTTCACCCTGACTGCGACGGGATTGGCCCTGATAGCCCTGATGTAATCCATATACGGCACTTCCTCCCGGTGGGTCAGAAGCGCCAGCGCGTCGCATACCTCCCCCGAAAATCCCATTTCGCGCAGGTCGTCGAGGGTATAATCCGTATCCTCCACCACGTCGTGCAGCAACGCCACAATGGTGGAGGTTTCGTCATCCATCTGCTCGGCTACATGAAAGGGGTGGAACACATAGGGAACTCCGCTCTTGTCCCACGCATCCTTATGCGCCTCAAACATCAGCCGCATTGCCTTTTTGGTGTCAGATGTGTAAATCATTTTTTCTTCTACCTCCTACCTATTTTATCGCCTTGACGGGGCATGCCTTCTTGCACTCGAAGCACAGAATACATTCGGTGGCATTGGCGCGCTTGCGGCTTTCCTTGTTGCATTCCACGTTCATCGGACAGACCTTCAGGCACTTGCCGCATTTGACGCACTTGCTCTCGTCACAGTGAATACGGAAAAGCGAAAAATAGCTCATCGGCTTGAGAAATACCGTGATCGGACAGATGTATTTGCAGAATGCGCGGTTGTCCTTGAACGCAAAGGCCAGAATGATTCCGATGAGATAATACAGCGCGTTCCCGCCCAGAAACAGCCAGAACATGACGCGCTCCAGGTGTCCCACATGGCAGAGGAACAGCGCCGCAACCAGCCCGAAGGACAGCGCGAACATGATGTATCTGATGACGCCCAGCCCCTTCTTGCGGGGCTTCTGGGGCTGCTTGTAGGGCAGCAGGTCGAGAATCATGGCTGTCCAGCAGGCGTATCCGCACCAGCCGCGCCCGAAGATAAGCGGGCCGACTATTTTGGCGACCGCGTAATGAATGGTCGCCGCTTCAAATACGCCGGTGAAAAGATAATACCAAAAGCCCTCGATCTGCATATTTTCGTTGCTGATAATGCCCAGATAGACCAGCATATACGAGCCGACGGCAAACTGCACGAACCGGCGGGCATGCTTCCAGCCGCCCGCGAACAACGCCAGCCCGATGGCAATGCAGGCGCCGATATAGCTGAAATTCAGCAGGTAAAAGAGATTGTCCAGCGACAGCCACAGCGACACCGCAACGGTCTCAAACACCGCAAACATCACCACAGACGGAAGGAATTTTGCTATTCCGCTCTTTTTCTTTTCGGTTTTTTCGGTTTTTTGAATTTTCTCATCAGTTTTTTTCATCACTGAATCACCCTTCTCATTTTTTTGGAAAGAATGGCTTCTTTCAATGAAAAGAATACCACACCCCCACGGCATCTTCAAGCCATTTCGGGCAAGCGGCGATTTATCGGGGGCAAGGTGCATAGCAGGGGAATCAGATGTCGGTCAGATCGACGTCGGGAGCGATTTGCAGCTCGTATCCGGGAAACTGTGCGCCGATTTCATCGCGGAGGATTTTGAGGGCCTCTTTGGGCGCAATGTCGAAGCTCAACACCACATCAAAGCGGATTTTTTTGCTCTCGATGTCCGCATAGAAGCCGTGCATCTGAATGGCCCAGTCGTGCGACAGCACGGTTTTTTGCACGGCGTTGCGGATATCCGCCGCTTCCCCCGTTCCGGTGTTGTGCGAATAGACGCCCACCCCCGTGAGAATCACCCCTGTGGCCAGATAAACCTTTGCTTCCACCCTGCGGGTCAACCTGTCAACCTCTTCCACCGTCATGGTGTCGGGAAGCTCCATATGAACCGAGGCATAATTTTTGTCGGGGCCGTAGTTGCTCATCACAAGATCGTAAGCGCCCATCACCTCCGGCTCCTGCGCAATCAGCGACTTGATCTCCCTGACAAGCTCCGTATCGGCGCGGCGTCCCAGAATGTCGTCCAGCGTTTCGGTCATCATTTCAACGCCCGCCTTAATGATGACAATCGCGATCAGTACGCCGACATACGCTTCGAGCGAAATGTGCCATATCAGATAAATCGCCGCCGAGGCCAGCACCGACGCGGACAGCACCGCGTCAAACAGCGCGTCCGAACCCGACGCGGTCAATGCGCCGGAATTCGCCTTTTCGCCCTGTTTTTTGACATAGCTGCCCAGTACCAGCTTCACGGCGATTGCCACGGCAAGTATCACAATCGAAGCCGTCCCGTAATCGGCGGCTTCGGGGCGGATGATCTTTTTGACCGATTCCACCGCCGACGTAATGCCGGCGTAAAGCACGATGGCCGCCACCATCATCGAGCTGAGATATTCTATCCTGCCGTAGCCCAGCGGATGTTTTTTGTCAGGCGCTTTGCTGCCCAGCTTCGCGCCGATGATGGTTATCACCGACGACAGAGCGTCCGACGTGTTGTTGACCGCGTCGAGCGTGATGGCAATTGAATTTGACAGCAGACCCACCGCGGCTTTGAAGCCCGCAAGCAGAAGATTGGTGACAATCCCGATGATGCTGGTTCTGACAATGAGGCCTTGTCTGTCCGCCTCAAGGACATCAAGTGTTGTGTTTTGATCACTCATTTTGCCTGTATCTACCTTTCACAAATCGAATGTTGCGTTATTCCGCCCAGAAGACTCTGTTTTCGCGGCGTTTTGCGGGAGCCGGGACTTCGCCGTCTGCGTATCCCACCGCGCAGTGGCCTATGCCGATCCATTCCCCCTCTACACCCAGGTTGCTGAGAAGCTGCCTGTATTCGTCGCTCTCGAATTCCTCTTTAGCCCGGTGAATCCATATGCTTCCAAGCCCCAGAGAATGAGCTGCCAGCATCATATTGCCCATTACCAGACTTCCGTCATACACGGCGGTCGGCCAATTCTTGTCGGCCAGCACAATCAGGATCACAGGCGCTCCGTAAAACGGGTCGAAGCCCTCCTGCCAGCCGCCGATTTTGCGGTTGTCTTCCGAGATTTTGTCCCTGAGTTTCTTATCGGTGACGGCGACGACGATCGCCGCCTGCTTTCCTCTGCCGTTTGCGGCATAAAGTCCCGCTTCGATGATCTGCTCGATGGCTGCCTTTTCGGGCATATCGGTCTTGAATCGGCGCACGCTGCGGCGCTCTTCCATTGCTTTAATGACTTCGTTCATGGATATCTGCTCCTTTGTATAGGTTTATTCAAGTGATTGTAAAATTGGAAAA
>ONYN01000237.1 GCA_900322085.1 uncultured Eubacteriales bacterium
ATTTAAGAGTATCGTTGCTTACCTGATTTGCCGTTTCCGCATCCAAAGCAGCTGTCGCCTCATCGGCAAGCAGCTGGTCAGATTTTTTTCAGCAGGCTCTAAAATTGGTAGAAAGATGTGCGCGTGTTACGAATCGTAAAAATGCTGTCCGTCGTCGGTTACGAGTCGCTCCGCTTTAGGGTACTCGAAGATCTCAGACCTATCAGAGTTTGCGACAAGGTAGTCAGCGAATTTAGCCGCATACCATTTTGCCATTCCAAGGTTATGCATGAGATAATGACCGCAGTTTTCGGGCGTGGTGCCGGGAACGCTCTGTGTTTCCTCTACCGATTGGAAAGCTCTTAATATCAGGTCATAAATCTCCCGGGGAGTACGGTCGCCTTTGAGAATGAGGTAAAACCCTGTCAGGCATCCCATTGGCCCCCAGTAGATGATTTCGTCCTTCCAGTCCGGATCATTCCTGAGAAAAGTAGCTATGATGTGCTCAAGTGAATGCATCGCCGCCACATCGACTGCCGGTTCCCTGTTGGGTTTGGTGAGTCTTATGTCATAGGTTGTAATGACAGCGTCACCAACCTTATCCGTCCTGCTGGTAAAAAGGCCGGGAACGATGGCCGTATGGTCTACAGAAAAACTCGGTATTAAATCCATATCCGTATCTCCTCCTGCAATAAAAAAGATTCCAAATAAAAGAGTAAAATTTTCATTTATCGGGCTTATTATAGCATAAATATCAAACGAATGCAATACGGATTTGATAAACGCCAGTTGATTCTTTTAGCATATTTATATTTTCTTCATCCAGTTTTTTTTGACAAAGATGATCCAAGTCAGCAGCAGCCGCACACATTCTTCCATAGAAAGAATAAAATACACAATCGGAATCGGCAATTTCCAGATATAGGCGCTGAGCAGTGCCAATGGCACACCGAATCCCCATGTGCCGAGCAGTTCAATGATCATCATGGTGCGCGTCTGTCCTCCGCTTCTGACAATGCCGCCGCCAAGAATCATATTCAGCACCTTGACCGGCAATATAACGGCGAACGCTATTAAAATCTGTCGCGCCGTCGCTTTCACATATTCCTCTACATTGTAAAAGCCTGTGTAAATTCCCATTGAAAGCATTGTCAGCGCGGCAAGGGCAAACGAGCCAATCAATCCGTAAAGCAGCAGCTTTTTGGATTTTTGATAGGCGGAAAGAGTTTCACCCTTTCCCAGTTCTTTTCCGATCAGAATACCTGCCGCCTGCGATATTCCACTCAATGCGCCGACAGTTAAGCCTTGAATCGGATATGTCAGCGTCATTGCCGCACATTCCAGCGTACCAATGTGACCGTAAACCGAAGCGTAGACGTTTTCGCTCAGACTCCACATAAATTCAATGACCAACACAGGAAGGAATATGGCAAGATAACTGCCACAGGTCATTTTGCTCAGTTTGGGCGAAAAGCGAAAGGACAAGCCTATCTTTTTGTCAACGATCATCATAGCGACAGCCAGCAGCAGCGCATTGAAAATCTGAGAGATAACGGTTGCAATCGCTGCGCCGTTCGCTCCCATTGTATGGAAACCGAACTTTCCGAAGATCAACAGATAATTCAATGCTGTGTTGAGCAAACTGGCGATTATGCTGCACGCCAGCGGAAGGGAGGCTTTTTCCAAGCACCGCATTCTGACCGAAATTATCATACTCAACGCATAGGGCAGAAATCCGAAAGCGATGATTCTCAGATAATCTGAGGCAACCGCAACGGTACTTCCGTCCTCCGAGTAAAGCCCCATCAACTGAACCGGAAGCGCCAGACACATCACCATAAACAAAACGCCTATTCCCAGAGACATCAGCGTATGCAGCGAAAACCCGCGGTCGGCTTCCTCGTTGACATTGGCTCCAAGATACTGTGAAATGATGATGCCCGCAACGCTCACCACTGCGCCGATGACAACCCCATACAAGGTGTTGAGCTTTCCGGCAATGCCTACTGCGGCGACGCTGACGCTCCCCAGCGAGCCGACCATTACCTGATCGACAATGGAAAATGACGCCTGCAACATACATTGCAACGCAACCGGCAGCGCAATTTTAAATACCTGATGAATAAATGAATTCCTACGCATAAAAATAATCTCCTCTAAAATCATGCTTTCAAGGAGATTATAAGTGATGGAAAAGTTTTGCGCAAGAAGTTAATCGCGTAACCTATCACAAAATGGATAGCTGTTTTTTATGTAAACAGACACAACAGCTGTCAGACGAACAATAAACGTAACCGACATATTTTTCTAACTATTTATATTATTTTATGAAGATACATCAGCAGGCTCTAAAATGCAATTCGCACGATGCGCATGTTCACTAGGCTGTCGCAAAAGCGAATCATCAGTTTATGGAACAGCCCGACGTTTTTGTAAATATCACGGTAGCCGCGCATATAACTCTTTGAGCTGACAGAAGAGAAATCCTTGCTCCAGCTTTTCAATTCGTCCGGATTCTCCAGAGAGAAGAATGCGCACACATCCGTGATACCAGCCTCCTTGAGCCAAGTCTTCCGCATCATCTTTGCACCGCGTTCGTTGCATGA
>ONYN01000079.1 GCA_900322085.1 uncultured Eubacteriales bacterium
AGCCACAGAAGACATGACGTCGGTATTCAGAAGTCGGATTGAAACGGCGCCGGAAGAGCTTATGCAGCGCACACTGCTTGCAATGCAACAGCGGGAGAAGGAAACCCGCCAGAAGAAAGCAGCTTACAAAACATTTGCACTTCGTTCGGCTGCCATTGCCGCTGTGATTACGCTGCTGATTGTTGTCACACCAATGCGGGGGTATGTCGCAAGTGCCGCGGAAAACGCGTGGAACGCAATTCACAACTGGGTGGATGATGTGTTCCATGTGGGATTGAAGCAGAGCGACAACGGCTGCACCGTTGAAATTATCGATGCAAGAGTGGCAAACGATTTTCTGTATCTGACAGTACAGGAGGATTACACCGGCTTTGTCAACAAAAATCCGGAGGAATATTATCTGTCACAGCAGTATAACGGCAGCATTTATGACGATGACAATCACACTCTCAAGTTCAGCTCGGGGTGCGTCAATATGACATCTCAGAATCCGGATGCCGATGATCATTCATACCAAATAAAGCAGACGGGCGAAAAATACCGTTATCTGAGGGAATACAAAATCTATCTTCCGGAATTAAAAAAGCTGATTATGTCATATGATAAAGAGTATTATTGTGATTTGTCGGTGAATGTACTGGCGTCGGCAAATGGTCAGACCAAGAAAAAAATAGCGGGATTTGATTTTAATTTCAAAATTGACAAGGTTTATTCTGTGATGGAATCAAGCGAACATCCCGTTGATTACTCTTACACGATCGGCAATATGAAATTTGATTTTAAGAAGCTGTATGTCGGTCCGACCGAAAGCAATTTTCTGGTCGAACTGATTCCGACAGGCGATCTGGCAGAGCAGGATCTGACTGATGGACGGCTTACTCTGGACTGTACTGTATGTAAAGATCAGAAGGCAAGCGAATTGCTCGATGTTTCAAGTGGTGTGTATTTTTTCTCCGATAATCTGTTGTATGTCAGCGGTTCAAAGTATTATATTTTTCTCACCACAGATTCCAAAGAAAACGAATTGCTTGTGTACGATGAAAATACGATGCTCAACCAAGACGGCGAAACGAAATTTGTTGCATTATCATTTGGCTATGAGTTCACAAGTGCGGTATCGGATTTTGAGGAAAGTGCAACATCCAATTATACAACTGATGGGATGGCGCATATAATCAATCAGCCTGAATTAACCGTAAGGGATTCTGAAAATGGTACCATTGAAATCAATCAGACAGTCACACTGGACTTTCTGTCTATCTATTTCAAATCATTGCAGCTGACAGGCAAATCTGAATATGTGGAGGATTCATTTGCCTACAGTCTTGAAGCCGATGTCAGCGTGATATCCAATGACGAGTTTATGACCGACAAAATTGAAGAAATTGAAATCTATGACATAGATCTATTCGCGGAAAAGGACGGACATACTATAGACAATGTTTTTATGGGCATTAACGGATATGAGTATGATGAACGCATTTACCTGCGTAAAGACTGTCTGAACGGCACTTTTACAAAAGCAATGATCGGAAATCTCACTCAAACGCCGGATAAATTCATCATCAATTCGATAAGCTTTTCCGTCAAGTATGAGCAGTCTGATGATGTGAAAAACACGGAGACGGAATATATTTATCTTGGTTGCGGTGATAATTACGTGAAAAGCTTAAACGCATGGACAACGCAGCAAAAAACGTATATGTTAGATGACAGCCATTCATTTGTCATTGATTCGTAAAATGACGCCAGAGGATATCGTCAGCTTAAAAAAGCCTGTGATACCCTCCGGCGTTTTATTTCAAAATCATTTGTTTGAACCTCAGCTCTCCATGAAGTACAGTCTCAACGAAAAGTCGGGGAACACACGCACGTTTTCGTTGAAGCCTGTGCCGGAGAATGCGGGTTTCAGCGCGATTCCCGTGGACATCAGCACCGCGCCGGATGCCGTTGCGTCTTCGGCTTCGCCTTTCATGTTGACCGCCTTGGCGATGATGTTGTGAACCATTGAATCCTGCTTGACGTGGAAGGGCGCAATGGTGTTGACCAGACTGCCGAACTGCTTGATGTCCACACGCTGCGACACGCTGTAGAAACGGTAATGTCTCTCCGGGTCAAGCCCTTTGGCATAGAAGCGCTCCGCCTGCGTGTTGGGCTGCACAAGCTCCTGCAAAATCATGCCGACTGCCTGTTTTTTGTCCTGTGATACGCATATCCACTCGTGGACGTTGCCGGAGCGCACGCGGTAGAACTGTCCGAATTGCAGCACGTCGCGCAGTTTCTTGTAAAGCGCGGTCTGTGCGGCAATTTTTTTCTTCATATCTCCGGAAAGGTCGCGCACATCACATTCGTAACCCAGTACGCCGAAGGAAGCCACGCCGAATCGGGTTTCGGGCGATGTCTCGCGGAGTGTCTGATGATTGGGACTTGCCGCGACGTGTGCCGTATAGGTGGATTGCGGATAACCGTAGCTGTAACCCTCTTGAATATAGGCGCGGCTGAGTGCGTCCGTATTGTCGCTTGCCCATATCTGCGGGAAGTAGCAGAGAATTCCGAGATCAAATCGGTTGCCGCCCGAAGCACAGCCTTCAAACAGAATATCGGGAAACCGTTTTGTCAGCTCGTCCATTACCTTATACAAGCCGCAGATATAGCGGTGCGCCGTTTCGCCCTGCTGCTCTGGCGGGAGATATTGCGAATAGACGTCGGAGAAAATGCGGTTCATATCCCACTTGACGTAATCAATCTTGGCGGAGGAGAAGACCTCCGTCATTTTTTCTGTGACAAACTTGACAACCTCCGGGTTGGCAAGGTCGAGAATGCGCTGTTTGCGCCCTTCCGAATGATGCGCATCGGGAATGGCGATCGACCATTCGGGGTGCTGCTCGTAGAGCCTGCTGTGGCGGTTGAACATCTCCGGTTCGACCCAGATACCGAACTTTATGCCCTTTGCGGCGAGTTTGTCACCTAGTCCTTTCAGACCGTGCGGCAGCTTTTTGGGATTGGGGTCCCAGTCGCCGAGAGAATGTTCATCGTCATTGCGTTCGCCGAACCAGCCGTCGTCCATTACCAGCATTTCGATGCCTATTTCCTTGCCGATAGAGGCCAGATCCAGAAGGGTACTTTCGGAAATATTGAAGTAGCAGGCTTCCCAGCTGTTGAGCAGAATGGGGCGCGGCTGATGCTTCCACTTGCCGCGCACAATATGTTCGCGGACGAATGTGTGCATATTCACACTCTGACCGGAGAAACCGCCGGTCGAGAAAGTCATCACCGATTCGGGCGTTTCAAACATTTCGCCGCTTTTCAGTATGAAGCGGAATCCTTCGGGCTGAATTCCGTTGACAATGCGGGTCTTGCCGAAGGCGTTGACCTCCACGGCGGCGTAATGATTGCCGCTGTAGATCAGGTTGAAGCCGTAAACGGCGCCGATGGTTTCTGATGTGTCCGGCGAATGTACCATAAAGAAGGGGTTGGCCCGGCTGGAGGAACAGCCTGCACGGGATTCTATGACGAATTTGCCCGCAGTGAGCGTAGCGGTATTCTTGTTCATTTCATGCGCCCATGAGCCATGGAAGGAAGTGACCTGCACGCCGCTGAAAGGAATGTCGATCTGCGTACTGAGCAGGCGTTCGATGGTGACGCTGCGCTGTCCTTTGTTGACGAGCTTTGCACTTCGGGTGATGACGTCGCAGTCGGGAAATACGCAGTAATGCAGTTCCAGCACAAGTTCGCCGTCGGTGAGCGTCAGGCAGAGATGCTCGATTCTTCCGTCTTCGCTGTAGGCGCATGGGAGCGTGCGCAGCGGCGTGCGGTGATCGGTTATCACGCAGGACGCATATTTGAAATCGGAGCTCCGCGCGCCGTTTTCGCGAACCAGTTCAAGGAACGGCTCACGGATGTCTCCGTGTCCCCCGGAGGACATTTCAAGGCACATGTCCTCCAGTACAGTGGTGTTGAAATCATGGGAATAAGTGATTACATTGCCCGGCTCGAATTCCCGCTTCTCGCGGAATACGTCGCAATGAGCCGAATCTGTAATGTCTATGTGCGTTCCATAATAGAGATGCTCCGCGTGTCCCGACGGGCTGATCGAAATCACATATGTTGTGGCTTTGGTGTCGAGTACAAACGCCGGGCGGTCTCCTTCCAATTTGCGGATCATTTCTTTTATTCACCTTCCTCATCGTCAGGAAATTTTGTGATCCTTCCGCTGTCCTCTTCTTCCTCGGATTCTTCGGAAGCGTTTTTTTCTTCAGTAGGAGCTACTTCTGCGGGGGCTACTTCTTCCACAGGGACTTCTTCTACGGGAACATCTTCATTGGAAGAAGCCTCGCTGATTTCTCGTACTTCCTGTTCGATTTCCTCCGCGGTCGGTTTATCCTCTGTATCGGCGGATTCTTCGACAGGCGCATTTTCAGTAACAGACTCATCTGCATCAGAAGACACTTCTTCCACAGGGGCTTCCTCTGTAGAAACCTCTTCTGTAGAAACTTCCTCAGTGGTTATTTCTGAACCCTTATTTTTCTCGTCGATGGTGGCCATTACCTTCTTCTCGTTGTAGAAGCCGAGGATGGTCGCGCCGAGTACGCAGAATACGACCGCGACGATGCCGACGATGGTCATGCCGAGTACGGAGGCGGTAATGTCATTGCTGTTTGTGTTCTGTGTGGTGCCGATAATAGCAAGAGAGGTGAAGATGAGCATGGCAAGCGACTGACCGAACTTCATAGCGAATGTGCGCGCCGCGAAGAACATGCCCTCTCGGTTCTCGCCTGTCACAATGCCGTCAGCTTCGGCAACGTCCGCGACGATAGACTGGGGTATGATGCCCAAAAGAGCCATCGGGAAGGCCGCGATCACGCAGATAGCGATGCCAAAGAAAACGCCGGGAACAGAGCCTATTCCAAGCAGACCGGGATTTTCGGCTGTACCGAGGATGCCGATCAGCGTAGCAATCACATAAGCGAGAGCAAGCCCGAGGAAACCGGTGATGACCAGCTTCTTTTTGCCGAATTTCTTGACCAGACCGGATACAATCGGGTAGAAGCAGGCGGAAAGTACGGTCATGCCGCCGAGGAAATACATGGTAAACGCCTCGTCAATGTTCATGGAAACCTTTACGAAGAAGGGGAGACCTGTCTGGAAAAGAGTCAGACCGACCCAATACATGATATCCGAACCCACAAATGTGCGGAAACTGCCGTTCCGGAATGTCGCGCCAAGGGATTTGAGCATATTGACCTCAGAGGGCTTTGTATCGACAAATTCCTTTTCATTGAGGCAGAAGGTGGGGATCAGCATGCAGATGCAGGCGACAACAGCCAGCACGATAAAGCAGATGCGATAGCTCCACGCGAAGCCGAACGATTCGCGAAGCATACCCGCGAATACGAAGGGGGTATAGGCAAGCATAGTGCCGGCGAAGAATGTCAGCGAGATAGCTGTGGAGATGTACATACGGTCGTCCTGTGTTTTGCCGAATTCGGAGATAAGGGCGTTGTAGGGGGTGCAGTACATGGTCATAAACAGATAGAACAGCACGATAAAGACAGAAATCCAAATGATGTTGATACTGCTGATAGCCTCGACAGGCGCGCAAAACAGCAGAACCGTCACAACGGAAAGGGGGACAGCCGCCAACTGCATGAAGGGGATGCGTCTGCCGCGCTTGTTTTTGCTTCTGTCGGACATAGAGGCGATCAGCGGATCGGTGATCGCGTCAAATAC
>ONYN01000018.1 GCA_900322085.1 uncultured Eubacteriales bacterium
ATTTAGAATAATAATGGCAAACAATTAATTGCAAAAAAGCAAGGTCGTCAAAGCAGTATGATGCTTATGATTTTAAAGCATCCATGAAATGAACCAATCTTTTATCGACACAACTCGGTTTTTACGACAACTCCGCCAAATCTGCTCGAATTATTCTTTTTTAGGTAAAAATATTGATTTTCAATATATAATATGATAAAATAATTATCAATGCATTTTAGTTTTTGGTCAGAAGATGTCAGATAATCTTACATTTCGTTAAATTAAGCGCTATATTTATTTTATACAGAAAGGACTGCTATTATGGCTAAATTATTGTTTTGACACAATCATACAGCCGGTGAAGCGGTCTTTTCATTTTATACCGCAATATTTATTTATGAAACGAAATATGGAGATGTTTTTTGAATGTACGAAAAAATAGTCAAACGATTCATTGATGTTGTTTTGTCTGCTTGCGGTCTGATGGTGCTTTGCTGGCTTTATGTCATTATTTCAATTGCCATTGTTGTAGATGACCCCGGACCGGTGATGTTTACGCAGAAGCGCGTGGGCAAAAACAAGAAGTATTTCAAGCTTCATAAATTCAGAAGTATGAAAATGTCAACACCTCATGATATGCCGACGCATATGCTGGATAATCCCGATCAGTACATAACGCGGGTAGGGCGATTTCTCCGCAAATCCAGTCTTGACGAACTGCCGCAGATTTGGGATATCTTTACGGGAAAAATGGCAATCATCGGTCCCAGGCCGGCGTTATGGAATCAGGATGATCTGGTGGCGGAGCGAGATAAGTACGGTGCAAATGACGTTTTACCCGGTCTTACCGGCTGGGCTCAGATTAACGGCCGTGATGAGCTTGAGATCCCCGTCAAGGCAAAGCTGGACGGAGAGTATGTCAGTGTACTTAAATCGGGAGGTTTCAAGGCTTTTGCGATGGATATTAAGTGCTTCTTCGGTACGATTATCAGCGTGCTGAAGCATGACGGCGTCGTAGAAGGCGGCACGGGACAGTTAAATCGGGTTGAAGGAGAAGCTGCAAATGAAGAATAAATTCTCGGTTTTGATGTCAGTCTATAAAAACGATTCGCCGGTATTCTTAAAGGCCGCGCTTGAGAGCATTTATGAAGAACAGACGAAAAAGCCCGATGAGATTGTAGTGGTGTTTGACGGTCCGCTCACAGAAGAATTGCTGGAGGTACTGGAACAATTCAGGAGCGGAAAAGAAAATATCGTTAAGTATTATCCTCAGGAAACCAATAAGGGCTTGGGAGAAGCGTTGAGAATCGGTTCTGAAAAATGCACGGGAGATTATATATTTCGTATGGACTCGGATGATATCAGTGATCCCCAGCGTTTTGAAAAACAAATTGCTTATGTTGCCGAACATCCCGATGTAGATGTAGTGGGAACAGATATTGCTGAATTTAACACATCGCTGACAGAAAACATGAGAATTCGTGCTTGCCCGGCCAAGCACGACGATATTGTAAAAATGGGCAAACACAGAAATCCCATGAATCATGTTTCGGTGTGTATGAAGAAAAGCGCATTGGAACAATGCGGAGGATATCGGACTCTGCTTCTATTAGAGGATTATTATCTTTGGCTTAATATGATTGCTTCGGGAAAAAAACTTGCCAATATGAATGAATCCTTGGTTTATGTTCGTGTGGGAAACGGTTTTGATTCCAAACGAGGTGCAAAGGAGCGTATTACAGGCTGGAGAGTCCTTCAGGATTTCATGCTTGAACATGGCATGATAACAAAGTTGGAAGCGGAAATGAATATGCTTTATATCCGCTCTTTTGTCAATACGCCGACGACGATTAAAAAACTGTTATATGAGAAGATGCTGAGGAAGTGAAACGATGAATCAATATACACCCGGATTAGTGAGTGTGATTATTCCTACCTATAAAAGGGCGGATTTGCTGGTCAAGGCCATAGATACTGTGCTGAATCAGACATATAAGAATATTGAACTGTTGGTTGTAAACGACAACGTCAAGGGTGACGAATATTCTCAGAAGCTGTATGAAATCATTGGAGGATACACGGACGAGAGGCTTCGTCTGGTGGAACAGGAGAAGCATATCAACGGTGCTGCCGCGAGAAATGCCGGAATCAGAGAGGCTAAGGGCGAATATATCGCTTTTCAGGACGACGATGACTTCTGGGAGCCTCAGAAGCTGGAGCGTCAGGTGGCGTTGCTTTCGAGTCTTGACGAAAGCTGGGGGGCCGTGAGCTGCCTTATGAGAATTTACTCGCACGGGAATCTGATTCTTTCCGCACTTCCTTATAGAGACGGATATATACTGATGGATATTCTTGACAGACGAACCAGCATGGGTACGGGAGCATTATTGATTCGCAGAACGGCGCTCGATGACAGCGGTTACTTTGATGAAGGTTTGAAGCGGCATCAGGATTTGCAATTGTTTGCAAGACTGGCAGCCAAATATAAAATCAAGCTTGACAGGGTATATCTCCATAACCGTGAAAACAAGGACGGACAAAACCGTCCGTCCGCTGAACAATTGAAGGAGATTAAGAGTGCCTACTATCACTCGATACAGGATATTCTGGATGGGTTGAAGCCATCTGATCTTAAAACAGTCATGATTATGCATGATTTTGAATGTGCGTATGCGTTCATCAAAAACGGCAAGAGAAAAGAAGGTATGCAAAAACTGTTTGGTGTGTTCAGATCGCCGTACACGTTCTATCTTGCTGTGGAGCGCACTGGACGTCGGATGATTGAGAAGCATTGTAAGGGATACCTTCAGAAAAAATATGCTGTAAAGGAGGAAAAATAATAGCATTATGGCAACAAACGAGCA